>JAOACZ010000012.1 GCA_026417575.1 bacterium
GTCTCGGGGGCTCGGAGATGTGTATAAGAGACAGGAGCAGCGGTGGCCAGTATGTCTACACGGTGCATGTGGTGACGTGGTGACGGCTTGGCGCGGCAAGCGTGCCTGCATAAGCAAACACCCGTCACGCATCGTGACCCAGCTGGAACACCCGCGCCGCGCACACTGTTGGAATGCGTATTAGAGCGCCCCGATGAAAAGTGCCTGCCGCCGTAAAAGCGCGCCTGACGCGGATGACGCACCACATTCACCCGTTGGCGCTGCCCGAGCAGAAGGTGCGAGTACTGAAGCTGTTGCCCCACACACGGAGCCGCGCGTAACAGAGTGCAAAGATGACCACCGTGGCGTGCCGCGGCGGTGACAATGACGACGCGGCGAACCGGCGCCGGCGCACACTGGCACCAGATGCGCGCCCCTAAACTCACACCAACAACCACCAGCAGAAATGAAACGCTGAAAGCAAACTTTCTCATAGTGTGCAGGGGCCCCTCCAGCTGCGCGGGTGGAGCCACTTCGCGGGCCCCGCTCTGCTGGTTCTATTTATGACCCATCCCCGCCTCCTTCGTTATCGAGGCCTACCAACTGGCTGAACATCCTGACCTTCGTGCTATCGCCTGCTCTACCAACCCCCTACCTGAATTTGTCGCGCTCCCTGTTCGATTATTTGGTCCGCAACGCGAGCCTCGTGGCTTATCTGCCCCCGGCCGCTGCTCTGTATGCGCTCAGGCACGCGCGTGAGCACTGAGCAATTAACAATCTGCCCGTCAAAGCAGCAGCACAGCTCGCTCAGTTCACAGCTGGTCCCTGCACTTCCCTAACTATTTACACGCATATCTGCTTGGATGCCATAAGTCCCTTGAGCCCTTTTCGCGAAATCTCACAGGGACCACCCGAGGAACCTGCGCAAAGTCGTGAGCGCGCGATGTTTACCCGTCCACTCGGGCCATCTTCACGCCTGCATCACGCAGAAGTTTTCTGCGCATAACGGCCACCTCAGCGGGGTGTTGTTCGTTCTTATTTTCACTACCTCATGACCTGTTCTTCTGCTTGGCAATCGTCAACAGCACTTTACTGCTCGATCCCATTGTTACCACGGTTGTGTCCGTTTACTCGCATGCCTAAGGTACTTTCGTAAACGTCACAATGGCGACTCTTGCCTGTCTCTGGCACTTCCTACACGTGGGAATAAACTTTTACAGGCCGCCGGCTCATGCCTCCAAATTTTGCCCTGGACGAGCGGCCTGCTGTCGATCCTGTCATCAAAACAGCACCAACTGCGATTCCGCCGTGGTCTCTTCCGAACGTGAATGCGACCCGCGCGCCGGACCACAGGCAGCAGCTGTGCCACCCACCGTCGGTACTGTCTCAATTAGCTTCTCTGTGGCTTGCTCTTGGTGAGCTTGCTCGAGGTGTTGCAGGATCGTCTTCGCCCGCGCAATAACCGGCGCTGGGAGTCCCGCCAAGCGCGCGACGTGAATACCGTAGCTGCGATCTGTACCGCCGCGCACAATTTGATGCATGAAAATGACTGAGTCTTCATGTTCCCGCACAGCGACATTGTAATTGACAACGCCAGGCAGCTGGTGCTCGAGCTGAATCAGCTCATGGTAGTGCGTGGCGAAAAGCGTTTTCGCTTTGACGGTTGGGCAGTTGTGAAGATACTCAACCACTGACCAGGCAATGGCAAGGCCGTCGTACGTCGAAGTACCCCGACCAATTTCGTCGAGAATGATGAGGCTGCGCGGGGTCGCGTTATTGAGGATGTTTGCCGTTTCGGTCATCTCCACCATAAAAGTAGATTGGCCGCGGGAGAGCTCGTCACTCGCGCCGACGCGGGTGAAAATCCGATCAACTATGCCAATTTCCGCAGCAGTAGCGGGGATGAAGCTTCCCATTTGTGCCATGAGTACCAACAACGCATTTTGGCGAATGTACGTGGATTTGCCGGACATGTTCGGTCCGGTGAGAATCATGATTTGGTTGTCCGTGGTGTTCAGGAACGTATCATTAGGGACGAATTGGTGCTCTGGTAAAAGGCTTTCGACAACGGGATGACGACCCGCGGTTATTCGAATCACATCGGAGGAATTAACCACAGGGCGGCAATAGTTACGCCGCAAGGCGATCCAAGCCAGATTTTGGAGAACATCCAGTGTTGCGACAGCCTGAGCAAGCTCTTGCAGCGCAGCGTTCTGAGCGGCCACGGTGAGACGAAGTTCTTGAAAGAGGTCGTACTCGAGTTGGCGGGCGCGTTCCTCAGCGTTGAGGATGCGCGATTCCATTTCCTTCAGCTCCGGCGTGATGAAGCGCTCACCGTTGGCAATGGTTTGTTTGCGGATGTAGTCAGGCGGAACAAGATGAAGATTGGGTTTCGTAACCTCGATGTAGTAGCCGAAAACTTTATTGTAGCCCACTTTGAGTGACTTAATACCTGTCCGATTGGATTCAGCAAGTTGAAGCTGGGCGATCCACTCCTTGCCCGACGAGGCGAGCACGCGGAGTTCGTCAAGTTCGGCATTAAAGCCAGGTTTGATGATACCGCCTTCTTGGAGCTTGAGAGGTGGATCATCAACGAGCGCCCGCTCCAGGGTGTCGAGCAGATCCGCAGGAACACACAGGCGCGTGAGAAGCTTGTTCAGGAGAGATGGAGTAGGCTCTTGGTCTCGCAATTCGGGAACAGGAAGGGTGGCGGCTGAGACAGCGGCGTGGGCGCAGATGGCCTCAGCATGCTGGTGAAGCTGCGGCACAAGTTGGAGCGCATTCCGCAGCCCAGCAAGGTCGCGCGGTGTCCCGTACCCAGTGCCAAGCCGGCTCGCAAGGCGCTCGATGTCACCTATGCGACGCAGGGTGTGTTGCAAAGGCGGGATGAGGTGCTGAGCACGCATTATGGCTTCAATGGCGTCCTGGCGGGCGCGGATGGTTGGGATGTCGAGGAGGGGCGCAATGATCCACTGCCGGAGCAAGCGGGCGCCCATGGGAGTGGCTGTTTCATCGAGGACACCGAGAAGTGTGCCCTGGACGGAGCCATCACGAAGTGAGTGAGTGAGCTCGAGGTTCCGCCGCGAGATTTCATCAAGGATCATGTGTTGTTCACGGTGAAACACACGAATGGCGCGGATGTGTTCAAGGCCGGCTTGAGGCAGATTCTCCCGCACGTAGCGAAGTGCCGCACCAGCCGCAGCGACCCCACATGTTAACCTCTCGCATCCGAAACCATCGAGCGTGATGACGCCAAAGTGCTTGAGCAATGTGTTGCGACCATCGTCAAAGTAGACATCGTCGAGCTTCACGAGTAAGGCGTTCCCGAACAGCTCGTTGAAGTCGTGCCAGGCTTCCGGCGTGGCGTGAGGGGGCAGCAGCACCTCGCGTGGTTGGATCCGCACAAGTTCTTGACGCAGCGCTTCCATTGAACGAACTTCGCACACTTCAAACGTGCCCGTAGTGACATCAAGAGCAGCTATGCCGATGCGCGAGGGCTGTGTACTGGGCTTGGGACTCGGCAACGGGTAGAGTGCCACTAAAAAGTTGTTCGCAGCGTGGGGAAGCTGCCGTTCGTCAAAGGTGGTTGCCGGTGTGACCACACGCGTCACGGCACGCTTCACAATCCCTTTTGCCGTTCGAGGATCTTCAATTTGATCGCAGATTGCGACACGCTTATTATGACGGAGAAGGCGCCCGATGTACACCTCGGCGGCGTGATAGGGAACCCCACACATAGGAACATCTTCGCCTTTCTGAGTGCCGCGACGCGTGAGGGTCAGATTCAGGATTTTTGCCGCTTCGATGGCGTCATCGTAAAACATCTCATAAAAATCACCCAGGCGAAACATAAGAATCGTCCCTGGGTACTGCTGCTTGATGGCCTGGTACTGGCGCATCATCGGCGTAAGTTCGTCGCGCGTGGACATCCGAGAATCAGTCCGTGGGAACAGCTATGACGAATCCTGTCACCTTTTCTTTGCTTTTTAGTCTTGCAGCCAATGCTTGGGCGGCTTCAGGCCCTTGAAAACGACCCACCAGTACACGATAACCGACTTGCCGCTGAACTGTGGCACGGTCGACGTAGGCACTGTACCCTCTTGACTTCAGGCGAGCGGCAAAGTGGGCGGCGTACTCAGCATGCGGTGTAAACGCTACTTGCACAGCGTAAAACTGACGCTGCGAGGCTGACTGTGAAAAAGGGGCGGTACTCCGAGATGCTCCGCTAAGCAGAAGGCGTGCCTCAAGGCTCTCGGGGTAGGACGTGCGGATAAGACGCTCAAGCCGCGTCGCCTCGTTTGCGTTACGGAGGGCGCGATAACAGCGCGCCATCCGATAGTACACTGACGGAGCGTACTGGCTCGCAAAGCGAGCTGAGAGTGAATCTTTGTATGCGGCAAGTGACGCAGCGTAGTTTTTGTCGCGGTAGTACGCATCACCAAGCCCAAGATACGCGTGGCCGAGCCAGTCTGTCTTAGCGTAACGTGTCTTGATGTTGCCAAACGCTTGACGGGCTGCATGGGTGTTCCCAAGCATCAAGTTGGCTTGACCGATCATGAACCAGCAGCGCGCGCGGTTTTGTTCGCTGAGATCGTAAGTAAGGGCCTTATTGTACTGCTGCAGAGCAGTGCGGTAATCGCGCGCCAGGTAGGCCCGTTCGCCTTCGTCCATGGGGCTAGCATGAAGGCGCAGGGAACCGCAGAGGGCAAGCAGGAATATCGAACGAAGTCTGCGGATCATAAATAACCTTTTTCACCCAGGGAACAATAGCCGTGAGTTTCGTCGCCTATGATGATGTGGTCGAGAAGTTTGATGTCCATGACCGAGGCGGCTTGCGCGAGCCGCGAAGTGATGGCGATATCTTCGGTGCTTGGTTCAGGATTCCCCGACGGGTGATTGTGGACAACGATCACGCTCACCGCGGCATATGTCAAAGCAGGAAGAAATACTTCCCGCGCAGAAACGAGGTTAGCCGTCAGAGTGCCGACAGAGATGACCTCATCGTGGATGATGGCATTGCGGGCATTGAGGTAAAGGCCGCGGAGCTGCTCTTTGCGCAGTGAGGCCATGTCCCGCGTGTATTCGTACACATCCACGGGCGAACGGATGAAGTACGGAGTGGCATTTGGTCTCTGGGGGCGAAAAAGCCGACGCCCCAATTCAAAGCATGCAACCAGCATGCACGCTTTATGGTGCGGAAGTCTAGCGTGGGCTGCTAGCTCGTCAACGTTCCGTGCATCGCGGAGTGCATGGGTACCGTATTCTTTCAGTACTCGCTGGGTCAGCTGCTCAACTGACTCCTTTTGGGTTCCGGTATTGAAAATGATGGCAAGAAGCTCCGGTAGAGTAAGCGCTTCCGGTCCTTCAGTGGTCAGCTTTTCACGTAGCTGGGGCTTGGACTTGTGAGGCGGAGAAGGAGAATTTGTGGCGTTATGCGGTTGGTTCGGCATAAAGGGCCAGAGGCGTGGCATGAGTAACACGGACAGTTCGGAACGTCCCGGCCCACCAAGATTGGCCAGGAAAAATCACGTTGAAAAAGCGCGAGGTGCGGCCCTGAAGCATCTCTGGATTGCGTTTGCTGGGACCTTCCACAAGCACTTCCACGTGTGAACCAACGTGCGCTTCGTGTGCGAGCAAGGTGTGCTTGCTTTGGAGGGCAAGCAGCGCTTGGTGACGAGCTTCCTTCACATGGCGAGGAACATCGTCAGGAAGCGCAGCAGCAGCAGTACCGCGACGAGCGCTGTATTTAAAGATGAAGGCATTAGCAAACTTGACCTGTTCCATCGCGGCATACGTCGCAGCGAAGTCCTCTTCAGTTTCACCAGGGAACCCAACGATAAAATCGCTACTGAACGCCATGTCGGGCACGGCACTTCGTATGCGTGCAACTTTTTCGAGATACTCAGCGCATGTGTACTTTCGATTCATCGCCCGGAGAATGCGGTCAGAACCAGACTGGAGGGGAAAGTGGATCTGATGGCAGATTTTGGGTGAACTAGCGACAGTCTCGACCAATTCTTCTGATATGTCGTACGGGTTTGACGTCAAAAAGCGGACCCAGCGAATGCCAGGAATCTCACTCACACGACGGAGAAGGAGAGCAAACCGCGAGCGCCCCTCGAGATCTCTCCCGTACGAGTTGACATTTTGCCCGAGTAACGTGACTTCAACGCAACCCGCAGCAGCGAGCTGCTCGAGCTCCCGCAGGATCTCGTCCATCGGGCGGGAGACCTCCGGTCCGCGGGCATATGGAACCACACAATAGGAGCAGAAATTAGAACAGCCTCGCATGATTTCGACGTAGGCATGCCAAGGGTGAGGCCGACGAGCAACGCGCTCATCGAGCCCTTCCGGGATGGCAGTCCCAATGAGGCAGTTCGTCTCTATCGGAGGGATGCGTGCTAGAAGGCTGGCCAGAGCGCCTCGGAGGCGCTCAAGATGACACGCATTATGGCGTGTGACATGAGCGATATCGAGTCGGCGTTGGAGAGCACCAACAAGAAGAGATGGGATGTGGCTGCGACAATTGGTCCCGCAGACAAAATCTACGTGGGGGTTTTTGTGTAGCAGACGCTCGCCCGAGAGCTCTGCCATGCAGCCGCACACACCAAAGACCAGCTCCGGGCGCCGTGCCCGCGCATGGCGCAGTTGGCCGAGCTTGCCAAGAACTTTCCGCTCGGACAAATCGCGTACGCTGCATGTGTTAAAAAGAAACGCGTCCGCTTCCGCCTCGTCCTCCACTACGGAAAAGCCAGCTGTCTCAAGCAGACCAGTTATGATCTGTGAATCCAGCACGTTCATCTGGCAACCGTAAGTGCGCAGGTGAACACGAACGCTATCCGCAGAAGCTGATGACATAGGGATTCCCGTCCTTGAACACACCTCATGCATACAACTTCATGTTACTCTTTTGAAATCGGAAATGCAAGAGGGGCAACGATTTGTAACTCACCAGCGAGTGATACCGTGCTCCCCCTACACTTCCCATCAGTACTGACAGCATCTCCACAGGCACCACAAAACGACAATGCCGCCTGTTCCCGTCGCTAACTCACCCAACTATATTTGATTGCCCACTACGTCTGTCCGTCCGAACTTTCTAACTACAAGAGTGACACGAGCTACGGGACATATACCATCTTCTTCGTCATCCCACCATCAATGACATCCTCCTGTCACGTGATGAATCACGCGGCAGGCGACAGCAAGAACGCAGTCAACGCCGCTACATCATCGACTGTACCTACTCTCCCGACCGGATGCTGCGCGTGATCCTTTTCCCGCAGCGGTTCTACTTCCTTCGCCACTGGCTCCTCCGCCCGTACGTCAATCCAACCGGGACTCACACAATTCACCCGTACCGCTGGCCCCAGGCTGATCGCTAATGCGTGTGTCAATGCCACGACTCCTCCCTTTGAGGCACTGTACGCTTCCGTGTGCGCCTCCGATTGCTGTGCCCGTGTCGAACCAACTAACACCATCGCTCCGCGCCTCGCCCGTAGCAGCGGGACCCCATACTTCGCACACAAAAAGCACCCAGTCAAATTCACAGCTATCACGTGATTCCATGCTTCAAGAGTCAACTCCTCCACTCGCGTACCAAACGGTCCGCTAATCCCAGCGTTGCACACTACAGCGTCTAACCCCCCCTCTTCACGGGCCACCACTCTGAATAACTCCCGCACCTCCGCCTCGTTCGCCACATCACACTGCATGAAGCGAACATCATTACCCGTAGACAACAACGACGCTGCTGCTTCCCCACCACGATGGTCACAATCCGCAATCCAAACCCGCATCCCACAATCCACCAAGTATCGCGCGATCCCGTACCCAATTCCCCGCGCCCCGCCAGTCACCACTGCGGCCTTGCCCGTTAACCCAGTAATCCAGTGTCGTCCTCCGACCCCCATCTGCCTACTCAAGCACGAATCGCAAAGTCTTTATTTCAAACGGCCGAAAGCTTACCCTGATTCTCCCACCACGGCTCCCAATCCGCCGTTGCTCCCGTTCTAGCATGTCCGTCTCCGCAACTCGCGCCACTCGTGTCGCTACCTCTAGAGTACACATCGTCGCCGTCCTCATGGCTTCATACAATCGTACCACCACGTCACCAGACCCGTCTTCAGCGGGCTTGATCGTCTCAACAATCACATTCGCTGCATCAACGTGAAGCCATGCACAATGCCCCCCGTCACCCTCCACGCACCGTACTGGCACGTTGAGCTCGTACGCCTCTCGCAACAAACGACTCTGCGTCAGACTCCCATTCCATGCATACAACGCGTACGTAAATTCATGACGGCCTAGATCTGCTCGCATATCAGGTGCAAGCGACGCTCGCAAAAGCGTCAGATTGATGCTGCTTCCCTCTACACTCACCCCATACTTGCAATCATTCAGAATCGCTACCCCTCGCCCCTCCTCCGCCAGTGCCGTCCATTTCTGCTGCGCCACCTCAAAACGGTCAGCGTCAAACTGACGTGAGGCATGTGTCGGGCGTCGTACGTGTCCAAACTGAATTTCATGCAAAGCCTCGTGGCTGTGAACAGTCACCGGAAAGTTCACTTTAAGAAGCTTGTGGCGCTCTCGCCACTCGATTACTGTCCGAAACTCCACGCAACGACTCCCTGCACGTAAAACAATCTCTTGAGTGACCTCTGATTGATGTACACGTTTCCTTACCCGCACACTCGCTACCAACGGCCCTTTCTCGACCACTTCGATCTCCGCCGGGGATGTTATTTCCACCGGCGTTAGCTTGTACATGCTGTCAATGTCCCACGCGTCGAAGCATGACGGCACGTCCTTGTACATCCGGAATCGGTTACACAGCCCAGCAGCAAGCTCCATCTGCGCATCCTTGTCATATATGCTTACAAGCTCCCCGAACTCATTAACCCGCAGCCGCAGGTGTTCGTTCTCGAGCCAATCCGGCGCAGCCCGTAGCACCGCCACCGCCGCTCCAGGAGGACCGTCCGTAACCGTCACCCAACCACACCCCGGCACGTGTGGCACCAAGGCATGCAAAATTCCGCCTATCTTCTGTACCGCGAGCGGCTTGCCGTGCCGATCCACTGCTCCACGAAAACGCAATGGAAGAGGCACCAGCGCCGCTCGCTCCCATGACAGCGAGTTGAATATCGTCAACGCTCGCCGCGACGGCTTGATCAACGCGCGCTGCGCCGCAGTGGTTATCGCTCCAGCTTCCCTGATGACCTCCACATGATCCCGCGCTGCATCCTCATATACCCGCGCGATTGATGAGCCAGGGAGTATGTCATGAAATTGGTTCAATAACACTAGTTTCCAAAGCCTGTCCAGCTTCTCTACTGGCGCTACACGACCAGCACGTACCGCCGCAACAACGCTCCACATCTCCGCCTCACGCAACGCGTATTCACACTGCCGGTTCCCCTTTTTTACCTTCGCCTGCGACGTGTACGTACCACGATGCGCCTGAAAATATAATTCACCCACGTACACTGGTAAGCGCGCTCGCCGCTCCTCTTCATCCTTAAAAAATCGCACGGGCGAGGCAATTATACACTCTGGCACCCCCTCCAAATTCTTCATCCGCCGCAAAAACTCCAAATGGTCACGTGTCGGACCCCCTCCGCCGTCTCCATGCCCAAATGGAAACAGCCGACTCACAATCCCGTCCTTTTGCACCCGCTCGTTCCATCGTTGGATGACGTCCACCGGCCGCGACCGCGAGTTGTAATCATTATGAATGTGCGCCAAAACCCGCGTCCCATCTATTCCCTCCCACCAAAACGTGTGATACGGAAACATTTCACCACCATGGTACGTCCAGAAAATCTTCTGCGTAGAAAAATACTTGATCCCACACCCACGCATGATCTGCGGCAGCGCACCTGAATACCCGAATACATCCGGTAACCACATTAACTCGCTCTCCACCCCAAATTCCTCTTTAAAAAACCGCTTCCCATGCATCAACTGACGTATCAGCGCCTCTCCCCCTGCAATGTTTGTGTCAGGCTCTACCCACATCCCACCCTCAGGAATCCACTGACCCGCTCGCACTGCCGCCTTAATTCTTCTATATAACTCTGGGTACCGCCGTTTCACCATCCAGTACAAATGCGCCTGGCTTTGCAAAAATCTGTACTCAGGATATTCCTTCATCAACGCTAATTGGGTTGCAAAGGTCCGCCGGCACTTTCGCTCCGTTTCCTGTAACGGCCACAACCACGCAACATCAATGTGAGAATGCCCAAAGCAGTACATCCGCGGCACCGTCGAACCGTTCACGCACTCCAACAACGGCCGTAGCCGCGCGCGCCCCACCCGTAACGCAGTTCGCAACTGAGGCCGCGGCAACTCCACATCCACAAGCAAGGTGAATTCCTTAAGCCCCGCGTCTATCTCCGCCACCCGCAACGAATTTTGATCCGTATTATCCCGCACCTGCAACAACGTCTCAAAATCTAGATACGTTTGATACACTTCTTCATCCCAAATGCCAAACGTCGTCTCCCCTACAACGCACTGCGTCGGCGGTGGCTCTGGCACCGTTTCCACTCCGTCTGGTACAGGGCCGTACCCCACCTCCAACACACCATGCCCCCCGTACGCCTCAACTAACAACTCATACACGCTGCCCGGTACTCCCTTCTTGGCTAATGTAATCTCGCGATGCTCGTGATCCACCGCCCCTGCTTCCTCACCATTGACAAGCACCGCGCTCTCCGCGCCAACGTTGATCCGCACTACAATCCGTTCCCCACGCGCTTCTTCCGGCAGCTTAACTTTGCCCCGAAACCACATGTATTCCCACTTTCGACCCCATTTGCTTCCAGGAGGCATCGGGCGAAACTTAAGTTTCTCTGCTTGCCGCACACTCAGTTGCTCAAACGTGCCACTGCCCTCAAGCACTACCATCCCCAAAGGACGATACATGAGCTTCAGCAACGCTTCACGCCATCGTTCAATTCGATGTCGCCACTCTTGGTCCAACATACAAATCCTTCTCGCAGCAAAAAACTGTGCTTACTCCTTTAGTACTTTACCGTCCCATGATCCGCCGGAAAATATGACCGATATCGCCGCAGAAACGGCCGTACATGCTGCTTCAGAAATTCCTCCACCTGCTGCGGAGCGCACCCCACAAAACGGCGGGGGTCCATTAAGCGTTCAATCTCAGAGCGGCTTAGACCAATTTCTGGATCAGTGCTCAGCCGCTCCAACAAATCATTCTTACCGCCAGCCCGCACCGCCGCAGTTGCTGCCATCGCGTGCATACGAATTCGCTCGTGCACAGCCTGCCGGTCACGCCCAGCTGCCACCGCCCTCATTAACACTGCCTCCGTGGCCATAAATGGCAGCGCCTCTCGAACACGCCGTGCTATCATCTCTGGGTAAACTACTAAACCACTCGTCACCGCTACCGCTAACGACAAAATTGCGTCCGTCGCCAGAAACGCCTCCGGTATCACTATCCGCCGGTTCGCTGAATCGTCCAGCGTGCGCTCCAGAAATTGCGCGGCCGCTGTCATCTGCGGCGAACTCGTCAACGAAATCACCAGCCGTGCTAAACTCGCTGCACGTTCACTCCGCATCGGATTGCGCTTGTACGCCATCGCCGATGACCCAATTTGCTTCGCGCCAAACGGCTCTTCTATCTCCCCTACGCTCTGCAAATAACGGATGTCATTCGTCATCTTGCTTACTGACACCGCTATCCCGTTCAGAACGCTAACTATCTCAACATCCACCTTCCGCGGATAGGTCTGTCCACATACCGGATAACACGCACGAAACCCAAACGCTCGCGCAACCCGCTCCTCCAGCGCCTTCACTTTGCGCGCGTCCCCCTTAAATAAATCCAAAAAGCTTGCCTGCGTGCCTGTAGCACCTCGTATCCCCCGGAATTTTAGCCGCTGCAGTGTCTGCTGCACCGCCTCCGCGTCCTGCAAAAAATCCTGAAGCCATAACGCCGCTCGCTTCCCTACTGTTGTCAGCTGCGCCGCTTGTAAATGCGTATACCCTAAACATGCACGCCTTCGCTCTCGCCACGCAAACTGCGCAAGGACTCGTATCAATTCAACCAAACGATCACTCACCATGCGCATGGCATCTCGATAAATGATCAGATCTGCGTTGTCGGTGATGTCACAGCTCGTCGCTCCAAGATGAATTATCCCTGCCGCTTCCGGCGCCTGCTTCCCAAACGCTAACACGTGCGCCATAACGTCGTGACGCACCTCCCTTTCTATTCGCTCAGCTTCCTCTATATTCACCGTCTCGACAACGCGCTTCATCGCCGCGATTTGTTCACGCGTCACCGGCAGCCCCAATGCGTGTTCCGCTTCTGCTAACGCCACCCAAATCCGTCGCCATGTGCGATAGCGCGTCTCCGCGGAAAATAAGGCACTCATCCGCGGGCTTGCATACCGCTCCACCAATGGATTTTCATATCTCGTGCTCATAGTTCGTCCGCCACGTGCGCTTCAACGTTCTTATATCTCCTCACAAGATCCCTCACCGCGCAAAAATGCCTCCCCTTGTTTAAAATTGCTCTGCCTCCATTTCTCCACGACCTTCGGCCCGCTACTCGAGTTCCAGCCACCGCTTTACTCGACGGACATCCGCATCTACCCTCCTAAGCCGTTCTTCCACGTTCTGCAAATCCTCTTGCGTGCGTTCCGCTGACTCGACCGTCATCCGCCGCAGTTCCCGGCGCTGCATTGCTAACTGCACTTGGCTCCGTTTCGTTTCTACGTACGCAAGCATCGCTCTGTCGCTCGCCACATCCCGCACAATGTCGTAAAAATAAAGCGCGTTCGTGCAGTACTGCGCAAAAACCGGATCATTTTGATCAACTAGTGTCAACGCCGCATTCAACCAGCGATCACCTTTGTCTTGCAACTGTGCCAGATACGCGTTCGCTTGCGCAGCATTCGTAAGGCTACGCAAGAACGCCCGCACCTCTTCGCCCGCCTCATCTCGATCAATTAACCGATCAAAGGCTTCGAGTTCGGCAGCACTCAACATAATGGTACCAATCGGCGCAGCAGTCATGAGAGGACTCGTTATAGCTTGTACGGTGGCTTCTCTTGCCCGGCCCGGTGGCCGCTCACGCCGTATTCGCTCACGTCGCTCTACTCGCTTGCGCTCCGTCTCGAGTGCCACCACAGCCTTCCGCGCCTGTACTACCTCGGCCTCCAGCTCTCGCAGTGTCGCTTCAAGTGCTGCAAAGCGCAGCTCCGTACGTGCCGTCAACTGACTCTCGACTATCCCCGCTATCGAGCTCCAATTGCTGTGAGGAGTCTCCAGCGGTACCGACGATGTCCACCCCCGCAGTAGGGCAACCACCCCTATCACCAAGTTCACAATGCATAACCCCGCTACCCACGCTATCCACGGAAACCCAGCCTTCCTCGCAGATGGCCGGGACGTCAAGCCAAGTTCACGCTCTAAATCAATCTTCATTTTAGCCGCTGCCTGCGCCGCTCTTACCGTACCGCCTCGACTAACGCCCGCTCCCGCGCAATAATCGCTGGCAACGACACGCTTGGCCGCTCTGCCCCAGCCGGCACTTGGTCAGAGGGCGGCTTCTCCTCCGTCGGCGCAGGAACTGGTGTCGTCATAGGCTCTTCTTCCTCGATAAGGCGCCCCTCGTACGGCTTCCGCTGCTCACGGTACTCTGCTGGTATGTACGGCCCGGTCACCACCACGTTCGTTGCGTACTCTTCCTCTCGCACCATCAAGTACGATTCCGCTCGCTCAATGTGTTTCTCAAACTCACGCCAATCGTCATATATCGTCGTCGAACGCTGCTCTATGTTCATATCATCGTATAACATCGCCCGGTCCCGACTCGTCACAAACGCACTCGCGCCGCGATAACGCTTCCGTACCCCCTCGGTCAGCATGTTGCCTTCTGCGTAGTCCTGCACAACATGCGGTGTGATAAATATTAAGAGTTCCTGCTTTGCCTTCATGTCTTTCTTGGTACGAAACGCATGCTTGATGATCGGAATGTCACCCAAAATCGGCACTTTGTTGATCGTCGTCTTGAAGTCATCCTTGATCAACCCACCGATGACGAGTGTCTGCCCGTCCTGGACCACCACCGTTGTCCGGGCGGATCGTTGTAGCGTGATCGGTGGTGCCGAAGGATCGTCCGGGTTCGACGGCCCACCATCCTCTAAGACATCCACCTGTGTGTCCATTGCCACTTCGCCATATTTGTTGATCATCGGGATCACGCTCAGCTGAATGCTAATCTCTAAAAAACTGTACGAGTAGTCACGGATCACTGCCGTATCGCCACGACTGTAGTTCAAATACGGCACCGTCTTGCCCACCGAAATAAGCGCCTCCTTGTTGTTGGACGCCAAAATGCTCGGCGTCGAAAGCACATTAATGTCCGTCACCCCCTCCGCAGTCTGTAACGTAAAGTACGGATCAAAATTCCCATACTTGTCACGCACCCCATACGCATAGGCAATCCCTGGCTGCGCTCCCGGCTGGATCCGCCCCGTCTTCTCGTCTAACGCAGGCGCCAGGCTTGTGTCCAGCATCTTGATCAGCGATACCGAATTGTCCTTGTGCCCTTCGTAAAACATGTCCTTCCATCCCACCCCTAAGTTGAAATCCTTGTTCCGACTCACCTCCACTATCACCGCCTCTATCCATACTTGTGGCACACGCTGATCCAATTTCTGAATTATCCGCTTCACCACGTCGTAAATCGTCGCCGCGCAAATTATAATCAGCGAGTTTGACGGCAAGTCGTACAGTACGTCCACTTTTCCAGATAAATGCGTCATCGTGTTTCCTACCAGCTGTGCGCCCGATCGCGCAGTCGTCGGTGGCTGCGAGCGCGAAACCCCCTCACGCGTCATCATCCCCCCCAACCCCGGGCGATATACTTCCGGTCCGCGCATCCGTTCCAGACGCCCACGCTCCTCTTCACGCCCAGGCTGCGTGATGGGCCGCCGCACACCAGCCCCTCCTGCCCCCTCCCCCCGCACCGCAAATATCTCCGCCAGCGTCGCCGAGATTTCGTCCGCTTTCGCATGTTGCAACGGGTAAATGTGCACTACGTCATCTTTTTCGCTGCTCGGCACATCTAACCGCGCAATGAGCGATTTAATCAATGGCATATAGTACCGCGCACTAATCACAATGAGCGACCGCGACCGACTCTCCGGCAAAAACGCTACGTCTGATTTCACCTTCGTCAAATCTAATTCCATGCGTGCTGTCACCCCGGGAGCCCCAGGCCTAGCCGGCGCCCCAGCCGCCCCAGGCCCAGTCGGTGCCCCAGGCACCTGCGCGGCACCGCTCAACGTAACTCGCTGCGACGTCGGCGCCCGCAACGCCGGCGCGCTAAAGACGTTCCCTAACAGCGTCGCCATGTCCTTCTCATCTGCATGCTGCAACGGGATTATCTCAATGTCCACCTGCCCTCCTTCTATCACCCGGTCAATCAGGTCTATGATCTCCATTAAACGCTTAATGTTCGGCCCCGTGTCAATGATGATCACGGCCCCCGTCGGCTCATTGATAATCACTTTCCCTGAACCAGGCGTAAGTAACGGCGTAATGAACGTCTCTACGTCCTTCGCTAGAATGTGCTTGGGATAAATCACTTGCGCCCGAATAATATCTTCCGTGTCCATCTTGCTCACGTCCTCCGGCGGTTGCAACGTCTTGATCGGGCGCGACTTAGCATCCCCCGACGGAATCACCTTCACTAAGTGATCGTATTTCACCACCGTGAAGTTCATGCTCTCCAAGATCGAATAAATAATCTGCTTCGCTTGCTCACGCGTCACCGGCTTAGGATTGATGATCGTTACCTCCCCCCTCACCGTCGACGCTGGCAGTATCGTCTCCCCTGTTATCTCCGCTAAATACAGCAGCACCGTCTTCAAATCCGCCGCCTCAAGATTAAGTGTGATCAGCTCCGGCTCCGTCGGGGTAACCGTACCAGCTGCCGTCAGCACGTTCGTCCCACTAATGCGCACCTCGCCGACGTTCGCGTTCGTCCCCACACTCGTACTCGCTACAGGCGCTCCCGTCACCGTCAGCCCGCCGTCACCCTGCGCCCAACTCGGCCCTGCCGCAAATACTTGGACAAACGTGAACACCGGCAGCAGAACCCTGCCCGTCCAACAGTACACTAATGGTAACTTTCTCTCACGCACGTTACTGCTCCTTCATGCTCCGGGGTCCCGTGCAGCGCGGTTGCCACCGCATCACTCTTGCTCGCTCTTCCACGCTCTGCACGTTCTTTTTATACGTGTTACAATCTATCACTGCGTACCTGCGCCTCTGCATCACAGCCTATAAAACCTCAACAATCTCTTGACCTCGTACTACCCGCGACTTAAGCACGTTTGACTCTCCGTGAGTTCCATCGACATTACCTCTGGCGCCATCTGCTACACGAACTTGCACAGCTCCTACGCGCTTCATGCTCACCAGGCTCGTTTTCGCTATCTTCTTCCGTTCCTTCACCTGTCCAGCGATTATACCAAAACTTGCCTTAATTTGCAATTAAACCACTACATTTTGTTACTCCTCATTTGCACTGTCGCTATCGCTTACCCCGCCCGGGTCTCCGTCTGCCCCAACTCAACGTACACCTCTCACTCCTCATCTCACTCACCACCACGTGTTTCCAGACTCATACACCGCTTCGCAAGCCAACATCATGCCGAACCTTCCTGACTCAAAAAGAGCCACACCAATCTTCCTTCTCTCCTTACCTCGTCATCCCCGCTCTTGCCTCCTCCTTGCCTCGCCTCCTTTGCCCCGTCATACTTTCGCGGAAGGCAACTTTCCATCACGATCCAACAATTTTACTCACCAGGCCCCGAATTTCTTTCCGACACCGCCTGCGAAACGACCCTCTGGCCGTGGGCACCGTTTGCACGCCTATCTATCTTTATGCGCAATTCCGTCCCTGCCATTTTCAACTTTCCCTGATTTCTCTTTCTTAAAAATCAGACTCCCATCCTTTTCCAAGGCTGTTCATTCTATCGCACAGTGTTTTATCTGCCGCACCAAGTTCGTCACCCCTTCTATGTCTGAAGTTTCCTTTGCTACTTTCGTCTTTTTCAGAGCTTCCTATCTCCCTTACCTGACCTGCAGATCCCTAGACCTGCCAAGTTCATATGAAAGCTTTGCACCACCTAAGGCGCATTTCCGCTGCCGAGCAGCGCTCACCCATGTCGCACCCGACTCCGCATCATAAGATTTACACGTTCCACGCGGCCGCCCAATGTGGGGCACAACCAGGAAAAACACGCACGCACACGTACAGAAACGTCGTTTTTCTTCGAC
Source organism: bacterium (assembly GCA_026417575.1). GTDB lineage: Bacteria > Auribacterota > UBA3054 > UBA3054 > JAPLST01 > JAOACZ01. The sequence continues at coordinate 17,305 of JAOACZ010000012.1, forward strand.
CACTCCGTATTTAGCAGCAGGGTTATCCTGTTCGGCTACACCCGCCGGGCTGCTCGCTTGCGCCTCAGCCCATAACACTGTGGCTCACCACTCAATACCCTCGCATCTCTTCCACAGTGCAGCGCCCGAGTCGCTACCATTCTTAGGCAAGCCAACCTGCAATGTGTCACCTAAGAGTCCTATTCGGTTGCGAAACAACCGCGAATACTTCTTCAGGGGCCCCAAATGCGTCACTCAGAATATTGCTAACGTGTCAGTTTGCTGTCTCAACACCGCGCTCATCTTTACTTTGTTCGCCACCAATCCCTGTAGAAGTCAATGATTTCTGCTCACTTCTTTCGTATGGAAAAACCACGTGCACAGGTCATTTTTCGCCCCCTTCAGACACCGGGTATGCACCGACACTTCGTCTGATCGGACAAAAAACTCATCGAACACCTACAACCACAACTCGACTGCCTTGTCTCTTCCTCACTGCAAACAGCATCGTACAACAACACCTTGTCGTCACCAAGCCGATAACAACTCAGACCTGTGTCACCAACTTACCAAGCAATATAGTCTCCACCCTGAATACTATTCGTCTGCGCACAAAGGATTCATTACAAAGCTCGTCTCCCGCATCACCGCAATTGCCTGCTGCCAAGCACGCTTCAAACAAATGCGTATCTGCGCCAGTGTCTTCTCTGTAACCTGGCTCGCACCTACTGTACACGCATTCACCACAGTAACCCACACACTCAAACCCCCGCCAAAAGAAACCTCCCTCAGGTTACACACATGCTGTAGCGTCCCGATCACTACCGACGCCTTTATCCAGAAATCATCACTGAGCACGCGTAAAAAGTTTTCAGCTCAACTGCTGCACCCTCATGGTTCCGCTGCTGCCTAAACCTCGATTAATCGCGCTAACTCGTCTCTTCGTCGGACCGGTAGATTTGTTTCTGAAGATCTACTCTCGATACCCCAGTGCTTGGCGAATCTGCCTTGCTCTACTTCCAGCGCCACCACATGGTTATCGCTAAAACAACCATTGCCACGCTCCCACTCTCCGGTAGCAGCGCAAATACTTCTACCTCGTCAAACATCAGCTCGCTCGCCCCCGCGTCATATCCTACCACACGAAACGCGACGCTCGGATTATTTGCGATCAAACTATCCTCCGGTACACAATTAATGTAATACCATGTGCCCGCTTCGTCCAACCGTACCTCGCTTAAAGCCGTTGCCCACGGCCCGTTTTCCCCAGCTGTTCTGTATTGCACCTGTCTCTTATACACATCTCCGAGCCCAC
>JAOACZ010000079.1 GCA_026417575.1 bacterium
CCCCCTGCCCGCCGTCTCCAAAGGTTCTTCCTCCACCCAATTCATTCCAACTCCCCGCGCCCCAACTACCCCTAATGGATTCTCTTCCTCCCCTTCACCTTTCGCCATGCCTGCTTCTTCTCCCGCTTCCCTTTTTCCGTAATTCCCCTCTCCCCCCAGTCTCGGCTTCACTTCCCCCGCCTCGGACCTCGCCGACACAGCGTTCCTCTCTATCGCTCCACCACCACCTTCCTCACCTGCTCTCCCTCCCCCAACTTCACCCACTCCCGTGCTCCCCACCGCCCCTCTCGAACCTCCTCCTCCTTGCCCTGTCTTTTCTGTACGCACCTCTTCTCCCAATCTCGGTGGACCCGGCGCAACCACATCCACCACTCCAACCTGCTTTTCTCTTCTTTCAAACTCACGCTCCCCACCCGCCCCTACGATACCACCCTCCCTGCTCCCCTCTTCCCCCTTCGCCACAATCGTCCGCTCCTCCCCAACACCAACCCCACCCCCCATTTCTCTCGCCGCGTTCGTCACCGCCGGCGCCCGGAACATCGGCGGCTTCACCCCGCTCAGCTCCTCGACCATCCCCCGCAATCGCTGTATCTCTTCCTCCTTCGCACGTAACTCCTTCTCCATGCACCTCAGCGCCTCCTGCGCCGAGTCAACTTGTAAGTTCGCCCTTATCAGCTCCCGCTCCGCCAAAAATGCCTGCGTCTGCTGCTGCGCCAATGCCTCTCGCAACTGTCGCACCTCATCGTGCAACTTTGCCAGGGCCTCCGCACGTTCCCGCTCCTGCCTCTCGGCCATCAGTGCCATCTCAGCCCGTAACGTCGCTATCATGTTCGAGTACATCGCCAGCTCCGCCTCTACCCTCTCTACCCCACCACTCCCACTCTCGCTCCCCACCTCTGCCTTCCCTTCACCCCATTTCCCTGTCCGCACCTCCTGAACCACCGCTGACAAACTCCTCCCCTCCCCCACACCGTTTGTCGCGCTCGCCTCCTGAGCCGCCACCTCTGGCCCAACATGCACCTTACTTTGCCGGTACATCTGCACAAATACCCACCCCAGCACCCCCAACGACGCCAGTAATAAAAGCACTAGCACCAACGTCTCCGAACGCAAAAAACCTTCCTGCCGCTCGCTCATCATCGTCCCTCCCTAAGTCACCCTCACCGCGTTAACAAGTATGCCAAAATATTGATATTGAACACGTACGCGTCAACTACAGTTCTCGCATCATCCACATTCGCGTACAACCGCCGCGTGTTCGGCCACACTCGCGGCCCCTCCCATCGATACGTCGGATCCTCCGCACTAATCCCTCGCTTGATCTGTTGTCCCGTCTCGTCCAGCGCCGCTAACATCAACCCCCCGTAATTGTTCAAATTGTAAATCACCACCACCCGCCCGTCTATCTCTATCACCTCCAGCGGCTCCTGCCAATAGTTCATCCCCACCGGTATCCGGTCAAATGTCGCAAACGCCTTGAATATCGGATGATCGCTCCCCACCGGCTTAAAATCATAGTCCGGTATCACCCGCTTCATTTCCCGTCGAAATGCCTCGTCAAATCGTGACCGCCGCCCCGCCAGCGAACTGTTCGCCACCACCGCACCCCCCTGCAACAAATATGTCCGCAAATTCTCCACCTCCGCCTCCGTTAACCGGAAATCCCGATGACCTGTAAAATAAACAAACGGACTCTTGTGAATCTCCGGCGAGTCCGCACGCACCGCCACCGGTACCTTGTTCACTACCTTAATGTTCGTCCGCCGCTCAATCTCACGAATTAAATTCGGAAGTGACCCCTTCCCTAAGTCCACTTTCTCTCCATGATGATGAAACTCACAATCCCAATCACCCCCCTCATATGCCACTACCACCAACTGCTCAATCGTCGCCTGTATCCCAGCTCCGCTGCTCACCACGTTAAACCGATGCGCATAATCCCCGTACATCGCACCCCGTAACCCCGTCCCAAGGTCCTTCAATCGCTTGAAATCAAACTCCTTCCGCCGCATCGTCGTTAACGGCTTCGGCCGCACCCGACTCTCTATCGCCCGCTTCACCACCATCCGCTGCTCCAACTTCTGCAGCTTGTCCACCTTCGGCGGCTCCGGAAGCTTCACCGGTACATTCTTCGGTAATACCACCGGCTTCGGTGCCTCCACCTTCCGCTTCTCTTCACGCCGTATCACCGACCTGATAATGTCTTGCACCGTCTGCGACGTCGTCACCACCGTCACACTCGCCCCCACCAAAAACGCCGCCGCTAGCGCTATCGTCACTAAAAACGCCTCCGACTTCCGCTGCACCTCGTAGTTGCGCTTGAACGTCTCGATCAGCGACGCTATGCTCCACTTCATGCCTCACTCCTCAAACACCGACGCGTCCGCAGGAAATGATATCTGCTCTATCCCCGCATACGCACACGCGTTTAACACCGCCACCACTCGCCGATGCTTCGTCGCTCGCTGCCCCCGCACTACCACCGCCTGCTCCGGATACGCCGCCTTCAACTCCGCTAACGTCGCCTTCAACTCCGGCAACCCATCGTCCTCAACCGTGTCCGTCGGCTGCCCATTCCACCAGATCTCCCCATTCTCAAATACATCCACCACCACCTCCTCCGGCGTGTCCACTCGTTGCTGCTGCTCCATCTGCTGGTCAATCGGTATCTGCACCCGCAACTCCGACTCCTCTATCTTTAAACTCGCCGTCACCAAAAAATACATCAGCAGCAGAAACGTCATATCCACCATGCTCGATATGTTCAGTTCCTCTACCGTGTCGTCCGCGGGAAGATTAAATTTCATACGCCCAGCCCCCTTCGCTACTGCACTCCTTTGTTCGGATCTTCTTGATACGTCGCAAATGACACGTTCCACAAATCCGCTTGCGCACACGCCGCCATGATCCGCATGATCTTCCCATAGTGCGCTTGCTTGTCCCCCCGTATCAAAATCTTCTTGTCCCCAGGCCCACCCTCCCGCGCCACGCGCCGTAGCTCCGCCGCTAACCGGTCCATACTGATAAATTCATCCCCCACCTTAATCCGCCCGTCCGCTAACACATTTAGCCGAATCTCCTGCAGCCCCTCCGCCTGCTTCGTCAACGACGAATCCGCAATCGGTAACTCCACCTCCTTCGCAAACTCTAATTCCTGCAGCGTCGCCGTCACCAAAAAAAACGTCAACAGCTGAAACACGATGTCTATCAACGGCGACACCTGGAACGATGTCACTTCATCTTCTTCTAAACGCCGAAACTTCATCTCACCCTCCCCGTCCTTTCCTAACCTCCTCGCTCCCTTATTTTATTCCACTAAGTCCACTAATTCCCCAATCTCATCCTCCACGTGCACAATCATGCTGTTCACCTGATTCCGTAAGTGCAAAAATACCGCCATAAGTGGAATCGCCACCACCAACCCCCCGTACGTCGTGATCAATGCTTCCGATATGTTGTTCGCTAACACTGACGATTTCCCCATCCCCATCGCTGCTACGTTCGCAAACGCCTTGATCATCCCCGAAACCGTCCCTAACAGCCCCAACATCGGCTCAATCACTGCTATCGTGTTCAAATACGAAATCCGTGCCCGCAATACCATCCCCTCCCGCGCTCCATGCTCCACAAACGCTTCCTCCATCGCCACCTTCCCACGATGCCGTACCCGTAAGCCCGCCCCCAGTATCCGCGTCAACGCACACGGCCGCTCCTCACAAACCTTCAACGCCTCCTCGTATTTCTTCTCCTTTAACAGCCCTTTCAGCTGCTCTTTCAACTCCGGCGGCGACAGCTTCTTCTTCCGTAACAGTAAAAATGCATCCACAATAAAGTAAATCCCCACAAACCCCAAGAGCACAATCGGATACATGAATATCCCACCCTTGCTGAATATGTACACCAACCACGTCTCTTGCTCACCCGTCCCAGCTACCACATTCGTCTCCGCCCCCCACCCTCTCCCCACACTTAACCAAATCCCCCATACCATCACTCCCATCCACACTTCTCTCACTGTCCGCATTATCCTACTTCTCATCGCTCTTCTCCTTTCCGTGTGCTCTGTTCACGTGTTACAACTCCCGCCTTCAGTGCCAAAAGCCGCTCCCTCCGCGCCGCCGTCGCCGCGCTCTCCGGATACGCCTCCAGCAACTGCTCATAGTAAAAAATCGCCTCGTTCGTCCGCCCTAACCTCCCGTACAAATCCGCAACCTTCTCCTGCACCTCTTCTTGCAAATCACTCTGGTCTCCATATAATACCACCACGTGCACATAGTGCTCAAGCGCCCCGCGTACGTCACCCGCCTGCAACCGTAATTCCCCAAGCCTACGATGCGCTTTCGCCCGCACCCTGTCATTCGATTTCGGATCCTCTAACAATTGCCGTAACCGCTCCTCTACTCCCGCTTCATCACCAACTCCTCCCTGCAAATCTATCAAGTATGCTTCCGCCTCGTTCTTGTACCGCGTTCGCGGAAATGCCTCCAGTAACCGCTGAAAATATTTCACTGCCTCATCGTTCTTTCCCACCCGCGCGTAGCTCAGCCCTAACCCGTACAACGCCTTCTCGTACCACCCAGTCGGCAACTTCTGATACCGCGCTTCCCATCGCTGCAACAACGGTATCACCTCCCCATATTCCCCCTTCTTCATCATCTCCTCTACCTGCCCTTCATCCGCAGGGGCAGTAAACGTCGTCAGCCGCCAGTTCACTGCACCCTCCGGAAATTCCCGCGTCCCTTGCGCTGACACTATCGCTATCGCCCCACCCTCCGTACGCTTAATCGTTCCACTGTACCGCGCACCTGTCTTCAATACCAGCGTGTCCCCCACCACAACACCAACCATCCCCATCACCACAACTACTCCCACAATAATCGCTCCTGCCCTCATCCCGTCCTCACTCCGTTGCATCCGGATACCTCTGCTTGAACTGCGCACGCGTCGCCCCCGCTTCCTCCGTTAAACCTAACTTCGTGTACGCCGTAATAAGCCCCCGATACGCAGGTATCGCGTACTCCCTCATCCGCCCATACAATGTCACTGCCCGTTTATAATACTGCGCCGCCTTCTGATACTCGTTCCGCCGCATCATCGCATCACCCTTCATCAGCACCGCCCGCGCCGCAATCGCAAATCGCGGCCGTAACCGCAACGCCTCGTCACATAACCCAACCACCTCGTCCGTCTCCTCCAACTCCATCAAACTCTCCGCACGATCCAATAACGCAATCGCGTTCACCTCCGCATTCGGTATCACGCACTCCTTCAGTAGCCTCCCATACACCTCGTTCGCTTCCCCCCACTTCTTCTGCATCACTAACGCCCGCCCTAACTGAAACAGCGCCTCATCTAAACCAAAATTCTTTGCTTCACACGCCGTCACCGCCTCCCGCGCCAGCCGTTCCGCCTCCCCAAACCGCCCTCGCGCATTCTCTATCCCCGCCCGCAGAGCCATCACGTACCCTCCTGCCTGCGGAGCTACCTCACCTCCGCTCCCTTCCCCAACAACCCGCTCCGCCTCCTCCCCGCGCCCAGCTCTCATCAGCGCCGCCGCCCGCGCCCACCTCGTCACCGCCTTCTCCCTCTCCCCCGCCCTCCCCAGCTCCTCAAGCCGCATTAACCACCCCTCAAGTTGATTCTGCTGCTGCATCACTTCCCCCGCACGCACCAGCGCCAATAGCCCATATCCACTCCCCCCATACC
>JAOACZ010000094.1 GCA_026417575.1 bacterium
ATATGGTAGTGTGTGGGGATGTCGCGCTCCGCGCAGAGCGCGTGGATTGAAACTGCGAGCTACTTGCAACCGTGCAAAAACTGCCCAAAAGTCGCGCTCCGCGCGGAGCGCGTGGATTGAAACTTGACTCCCCAGACTATGAGTGTGGCCCACGGCTGGGTCGCGCTCCGCGCGGAGCGCGTCGATCGTACCCTCCCCCCTCCTCGTCTCACCTCCCACCCTCCTTGCCCTCCTCGCACCCTATGCACATCCAAAAAATGCCCCTTTTTCCTCACACTCACCTGGCCGCCCCCCTGTGCTCTCACCGCTAAAGCTCGTGCGCGCAGTGCTTGTCGCCTGCGAACAGCGAAAGTAAGCTGCGCACCTGCAGCGCGACCGCCTACAGTGCAGAGAAGTTGTTCTATACACTCCAGACTGTGAAACACAGGATAAACTCGTTGCACGGCGCCGAGCACCATCTACCACCACTGCACCCTCACGTCCTGCGCGTGCCGCCATGCCACGCATCATCGCCCAAGCACACGCGAAGCCCGCCGCCGCTTCCCTCCCGCGCCGCAGCGCTGCAACCGACAGACTTTAGCAGGTTCCAATACCTAAAGCTGCTCAATCAGTGCCACGTCACGCAGATGCCCGTAGATAGAAGAGTTCGGCAAGAAAACCTGCAGCCGATTATCCCTGTGACGCGGACGGACTAACGGGTGCGCAGGGCCCTACACGGCTGACTCTTTTCCCCGCGTACTGCGCAGCCGTGCACGTTAACAGCCGTTGTTCACAGGACAGTTGCAAAAGCCCCCACCGAACGACCCCTGCTTGGCTTGCAAAACTATCATCATTTTGCTAAACTATGCATGAATCTAAATCGGGGCGTTTGGCTCAGTTGGTTAGAGCGTTACCTTCACACGGTAGAGGTCGCTGGTTCGAGTCCAGCAACGCCCACCATGCTTTTTGATTTCATGGCGACGCACAGCAACGTGCGCGCAGGTGTCATACAGGAAAGAGTCACCTAGAGACACACCTCAGGAGGACAAATCATGCGCGAGAATACGCTGGTGATGATTTTGGCGGGTGGCGAGGGGACGCGTTTGTACCCCTTGACACGCGACCGGGCAAAGCCAGCAGTGCCCTTCGGTGGTAAGTATCGCATCATTGATTTCGTGCTCAGCAACATGGTCAACTCTGGGATGGTGCAGATCTTCGTGTTGACACAATTCAAATCCCAGAGTTTAACAGAGCACTTGATGAGCACCTGGTCCTTTAGCAGTATCTTGCGCAGGCAATTCATCTTCCCCGTGCCAGCGCAAATGCGCGTCGGGCGCGAATGGTACGGAGGAACAGCAGACGCAGTCTATCAAAACATTCACCTCTTCGAAGATTATCAACCCGAACACGTGTTGGTATTCGGCGCCGACCACATCTACAAGATGGACGTCTCGCAAATGCTCCAGTACCACATCGAGAAGCAAGCTTACTGCACCGTCGCCGCAATCCCAGTCCCCTTGGCAGACGCCCATCAGTACGGGGTCATTCAAATCGATGACGACTGGCGCGTCACAGGGTTTCAAGAAAAGCCGAGCAATCCGACCCCGATCCCCGGGAACGAACAGTACGCGCTCGTGTCAATGGGAAATTATATTTTCACGCGGGCGTGTTTGGAGAGTGAATTGCGGCGCGATGCCCGCGATCCGAAGTCGCGCCATGATTTCGGGCAAAACATCCTGCCCGCGCTCGTGGACAGCCGCCGCTTGTATGCGTACAATTTCCACACCAATATCGTGCCAGGGCTGCGTGGCCCGTACAACACGTACTGGCGTGACGTAGGTACCTTGGTCTCATATTTTGAGGCCAACATGGACCTCCGCAAAGTTCATCCCGAGCTAAACTTGTACACGTCGGACTGGCCAATCCGTACACGCGAACTGTTTTTGCCCCCAGCGAAATTCGTTCACAACGAGCCCGTGGGAGCACGCGGCTTGCCGCGCATCGGCCATGCCATCAACTCCTTCATCAGCGAAGGCTGCATCATCAGCGGCTCGGTCGTGGATAGTTCGGTGTTTGGGCCCAAAGTGCGCGTGCATAGTTACTCGACGGTCTACAACTCCATCCTCTTGGAAGACGTCGACGTCGGCGAGGGCGCACGTATCCGGAACGCGATCATTGACAAGCATGTAAGTATCCAGCCGGGAGATACAATCGGCTACGACCGCGCGGCGGATGAGAAGCGCGGGTACACCGTGATTGATTACAATGATGCCTGGATCACCGTGATTCCAAAAGTACAGCGGTACAAGTTTGCGTCTGAGGACGAAGAGGTGGACTAACCCGGGGGCTTCTATGGGCCACCACAACCACGGCAGAACATGAAAGTGAAACGAACAATAGCATGGAAAACACTCGGCGTACGCATGTTACGCCTCCTAGCGGCAAAATTGGGCATCCGTGGCCGCAGCACCATGACCAAGTCAGAGCTGGTGCGCGAACTCCAACGCCTGACGCGCACCAGCCCAAAGGCACGGGCTCAGGCGCTGGCTACGGTAAAAACGATGGCCAGTCAACCTTCTTCAAAGCCTGCGCCCGCTCCACCGCCCCCACCACCTCCCCCACCCACCCCCGAACAGCCCTTCATTGATCGCGGAAAGCCCATCCCGGATGTGTATGGCCAGGATACCTTGCGCTTGCTTGCTCGTGACCCGGAATGGATCTTTGCCTACTGGGAACTCACGCCGGAGCGCATCCACCAACTCCACTCCCGCTTCAAAGACTTGCATGACCGCACCTGGGAGATAAAGCTCACAAACATGAAAACCGGCGAGGTGGAGCATATAGCCGTCTTCTTGGGCGCGTGTAACTGGTACCTCCACGTCAAGCCACGCGGCGTCTATCAAGCAGAGTTGGGTTTCCGCGACGGAGGGATTTTCATCAAAGTGCTCGACTCCAATCCCGTGCGCACCCCCGCAGATGCGATTTCCGAGCGTGCCGATGAAGAATGGATGATCATGCGGCGTGACCTCTTGCGCATGCTGCATTTGTCCCACGAGCGCGAGCTGTTCGGGGAGGATCGGCCACTCGCCTCAGCCGAACGCTACAAAGAAGTTACCCGCGAACAACTCGAGGTGCTTCGCCAGGCAGAACGTGAAGCTCGCGCACTCGGCGCAAGTGGCGGAGTCCCATCCTCACCGCGCAAGCGCTAACCTCCGTCGCGCGCACCTCCCCGCGGAATGACGCATCCCGTCGGCTACCTCATGCTCGTACTGCACGCGCACCTTCCCTTCGTGCGCCACCCCGAGTATGAGGAATTTCTTGAAGAAGACTGGCTCTACGAGGCCATGCTCGAAACGTACATCCCCTTGTTAGAGGTGTACGCAGGGCTGGAGCGTGATGGTGTGCCGTTTCAAATCACGATGTCCCTCACGCCCCCATTATGTGAAATGCTGGCGGATCCCTTGTTGATTAGCCGCTTCGACCGCCACCTCGGCACACTTGAACGACTAACCCACGCCGAACTGAGACGGACTCGTCACACACCCCTTGAGGAATGTGCGCGCTTCTACCATGAGCGGGTGCGCGAGGCACGGCGAACGTTTGAAGCGTGGGGGCGTAACTTGGTGTCCGGCTTCCGTCACTTTCAGGAAGCGGGAGTGCTGGAAATTCTTACCTGCAGCGGCACACACTGCCTCCTGCCATTGTGCGCAACGAAGCAAGCCGCGCGGGCTCAATTGCGTCTGGCCGTGCGTAACTACCGCAAGCACTTTGGCTGCGCCCCCCGTGGCATCTGGTTGGCAGAATGCGGCTACGGCGACGGTGTGGATGCCTTGCTGCATGAGGTCGGCATTCACTACTTCTTCGGCGACACCCACGCAGTCTTGTTTGCAGAGCCGCGCCCACGCTACGGTAACTTCGCTCCGGTTTACTGCCGCAATGGTGTCGCCGTCTTTGCGCGCGACCAGGAATCATCCAAGCAGGTCTGGTCTGCCGATGTGGGCTATCCCGGAGACCCTGATTACCGCGAATTTTATCGCGATATTGGCTTTGACGCCGACTATGACTACATCCGACCTTACTTACACAAAAATGGGTTGCGCCGCAATCTGGGGATCAAATATCATCGCATCACGGGCAAAGTGCCCCTGCATGAAAAGCAGCTCTACAACCCGCACGTCGCGCGCGACCGCGCTGCAGAACATGCCGGGAACTTCATGTTTAATCGTCAGCATCAAGCACGTTACCTGCACGGAGTACTCGGGCGGCCCCCGCTCATCGTCGCGCCGTATGATGCAGAGTTGTACGGCCATTGGTGGTTTGAAGGACCGTGGTTCATTGACTACCTCTTCCGCAAAATTGCCTACGATCAGACCGATATTACCACCATCACACCGACGCGCTACCTGGAGCTATTCCCGGTCAACCAAGTGGTGGAACCATGTCCGTCTACCTGGGGTGACAAGGGGTACTTCGAAGTGTGGTTGAACGGAAGCAATGATTGGATTTACCGCCACTTGCATCGCGGCGAAGAAATGATGCTTGAGCTGGCACGCACGTTCCGCGACCGCTCACCTCTGCTCGATCGCGCACTAAATCAGGCCGCACGTGAGCTTGTCCTTGCTCAAGCCTCAGATTGGGCTTTCATCATGACGACCGGCACAATGGTCCCGTATGCGGAAAAACGTACCCGCGATCACTTGCATAATTTGTACGGGCTGTACCTGCAACTGAAAGAAAATCGGCTTGAAGAGCGCTGGCTGGCACAACTGGAATGGCAGAACAACGCCTTTCCTGAAATTGATTATCACGACTATCTGTAGCTGTAAATGCGCTTTTCACACACGCTGGGGACTAGGTACCCCGCGCAACGAAGGCGGATAATCACTCATGTGATGTGAGCGGGGAGGGGTGCGCTAGTTGGGAAGAAGCGCTATGTACGAAGTGCCGCGGGCTGACGCGCCGGAACGAGGCTGTCTGGTGGGCTTCACCACACCGGATAACATGCTCGGCTCGCGCAACGTCAGCTTAGAAGAACTGCGCGCACTTGCTGCGACAGCGCGGGTGGAAGTCGTGGCCGAACTGATCTGCCCGCGCGCGGGCACCAACCCCGCCTACTTCATCGGCACCGGCAAAGCCCACGAACTCGCTGCTCTGTGCCGCCACCACGACCTCCATCTCGTCATCTTCGACCACGACCTCTCCCCCGTCCAGACACGTAACCTTGAAGAACTTACAGCCGCGAAAATTATTGATCGCACAGGCATCATCCTGCACATTTTTGCCCAACGAGCCCGTACCCGCGAGGGTAAACTGCAGGTCGAATTGGCCCAGCTTCAGTACATGCTTCCCCGCCTCACTCGCATGTGGACACACCTCTCGCGCCAGTACGGCGGCGTGGGCACGCGCGGCCCAGGCGAGCAACAATTGGAGGTCGACCGCCGGCGCGTCCAAACCCGCATCCGCAATGTGCGTAATCAGCTTGCCCTCGTCCGCCGCCAACGTGCGGAACAACGCAAACGCCGCCAGCACGCCGACATCCCCATCGTTGCCCTGGTCGGCTATACGAACGCCGGTAAATCAACTCTCCTCCATGCGCTCACCCGCGCCAACGTCCTCATCGAAGACAAACTCTTCGCCACCCTCGATCCCACCGCGCGGGTGCACCGCTTGCCAAGCGGCGAACGCTTCGTTTTCGTAGACACAGTTGGTTTCATCCGTAACTTGCCGCACGGCCTGGTCGAAGCCTTCAAGGCTACCCTCGAAGAAGTGTGTCACGCCGATATCCTCTTGCACCTCGCCGACGCTTCCGCCCCCGACCTCGCAGCACAAATTGCGGCCGTCGAGTCTGTTCTCCATCAACTCGATGCCCATGATAAACCGCAGTTGCTGGTCCTTAATAAAATCGACCTGCTCTCTCACCGCGCACGTAAGGAACTTCAACAGCTCTACCCGCACGCTGTTTGCATCTCCGCCCAGTACCGCTATGGCTTCAGTGATATGTTCACCCAGCTGCGCGAGCTTGCCCCAGGGCCACGGGTCCACGTCCATTTACGCCTGCCACCTCACAAGTCGCTTGTCCTCAGCCGCCTCTATGCGCATGGCAAGGTCATCAACGTGACCTATAATGATGACTGTGTCTTGGTTGACGCGATGGTTCCCGATGCTCTGCTGGACGAGCTGCATCGGTATCGCGTGAAAGAACCTGTGCCATGAGAAACATCAATCGTCGTCAAAACATCAGCACAATGCGCCGCCAGCGCTCGCCACGGCCACTGCCGCGTTCTATTCCCAAGCAGACTCCTCCGCGGCCGCATCCGGGGCCAGCACATCCTCCTAAGTAACGCCCACGCTTTTTTGCGTACGTAAAGCCGGCCGATTCTGCGTGAGGCAATGAGGCCGGCTTTTTTGCCACCAGCACGGGCTAGGAAGGGGGCTCGGACTGTCAGACGAGGCGGACCATTTAGATTCCCGTTTCGATCCGTTTTCGAGCGGGTCGTGGCTTTTCACACCGGGGATGAGGCCATTAGTATCCAACCGAACGGCGAGCGCATAGGTCATCAGTGATTCAACGAAAAACAAAAGGACGGTTGGATGAAAAACAGACACGTAAAAGTCGACCAAACGAAGTTAGCCTCGAAGACACGAAAAGATTCCGAGACGCATGAGACGGTTGGACGTGCGCAGTAGGAGAAAGAAACACTAGAGGATGCTGCTGAATACGTAGTGTGCCGCCACGGGCATGAATCGCAGACATGCGATTGTGAGATGCACGGTGGGCGCCGCGCCGTATGCCACAGAGCGCGGAGATGATCGCCATGGCGCGCCACGGCAGTGACAGGGCCGACGCCGCGAACAGCATGTGCGCACACTGGCAGGCATGCGCCATGCCGCGTCTTCGCCTGAGCCCATCACTACGCGCCTCCGCTCCGACGGACTACTGACACGAACGCATACGCTAGGAATGAGGGCCGTGAGCGCGCATTGAGATATACTCTGCACGACCACCTCTATCCGCGCGGCTGGGGCGGCTTCGCGGCCCCGTTCGCTTTGATTTGTTTATTGCCCAGCACCGCTACGGTTACATCTGTGGGGAGAATGAGCAGATGACGCCGGTGTGGGAGTTGCAAACGACATTTTTTGACGTTTGCAAGCGACAGTTTTTGTTGATTGAAGATTGTGGGCCGTGGGGAGGATAGCGGAGTGTAACGGGCGGGCAAAGGAGGTGGTGCGACTGGCGGTTGTTTTTAACGACGAGATCGCGTGGTGTAGGCCGCGGCAATGGCGTTGGGTTTCTGAGTATTGTTGGCGGCCCGGGAGACGGACGATATACCTGAAAGGAGGCATCAATGCTGGTTGATGCGGGCGGATGCTGAGAGAGGCTAAAGAGGCGCTGAGGTGAGACAGTCGTGGGCCGGGTGTGCAGCGGCGGGCGGTTAGAGTTGGAACTCGAAAGGTGCGTTGGGTGTAACCTTGAGAGTAAGAGTTTGGCCGGTGTCGGAGCGGATGAGGAGAGAGCGTGCGGTGCCGAGTAACTCGCGGCCGTAGATAGCGATTCCAGCGAGGTCGCGTTGTGCGCGTTCAACGACTACGCCATTAATGCCGAACGCCTGGACACGGCGGGTGTCGACATAGAGGTCGCCGTACTCACGCCAGATGGATTCGGCGGCGCAGAGAGGGGTCCACGGGCTGAGGAGCCAAAGGGGCTGAGAGAGGAGCTCGAAGTCGGGTTTTGAGGGGTTGACGAGTGAGAAGGCAGTGGGCAAGTGGGCAACGGGTTGGCTGGGGAGGAGCGGGAGAGAGGCGGACTGCTCAGAAGTGCGAGGGTGGGCGTATTCGACGACGGCATACTGGGCACGCAGTGCGGCGATGCCGCGGTGGAAGTATTCAGAAAGGCCGGTGAGGCGACCGTAGTCGAGAAACGTTTTCGCGCACAGTGCTTGCGCGAGGCAATTCCACTGGATGTCAGTGTTTGAAGCGGCGAAGCCACCGAAGGTGGGGATTGGGAGGAAAGGAGCATCCCAGATTTGCTGGTAAAGGGCGAGCTCGTCGAGGGCGCGCGTGCCCCAGGAGAGGTAGCGGGGCGTTTTCGTGCGGAGGTAAAGACTGAGGAGGGCCTCGGCGCACGACCAGAGGGCGAGGAGATGAGCTGGGAAGGTGCCCTGGCGGGGGTCTGGTTTGCCTGGGCGTTTGGCTTTCCAGGCGGGGGAGGCGTGGAAGAAGGTTTCGGTGCATTCCCAGCGGTGTGGGGAAATGATTTCGCGGATGAGGAAGTTGGCGGCGCGGCGAGCGGCGCGTACCCAGCGCGGGTCGGGGGCAAGCTCGTGGAGGGCGGTGAAGAGGATGACGTGAAGTGCAGTTTCGGCGCTGCGTGGGAGGGCGCGCGCGGGGCGGCCGGTGCGGGGATCAACCCACGCTGGGAACCACCCGCCGTGACGTTGCAGGGTGCAGAGGCGGGTGGCATAAGATTCGATGAAGGGGATGATGCGCGAGTGAGTGGCGATCTCGCGGTGCCAGCGAGATAACCAGTAACAGGTCCAGGAACAATCTGCGAGGCGGGACCAAGCTGGAAAGCCGGGGGGGCCGTAAGCGGCGGGGAGGTGGAAGAGACCGTCGTGCTGAGGGGTATCGAGCAATGCGGCAATGAACTGGACAGCTGCGTTGTGTGTGTCAGGATCCTTTGTGCGGTGGGCAGCGAGCGCGGCGGCGTAGGCATCGTGAGCGGAGCGTATAGGGGCGGTGGTTAGTGGCGGGCGCAGCTCTTCGAAGGGGCGACGTTGTGG
>JAOACZ010000102.1 GCA_026417575.1 bacterium
AGCCATTCCTGACTAGCCCGCTGTATCCCCTGTCCTCAGCCGGTTCTGCTACCACTGTTCTGACCTCCCCGCCCCAAAAGTAACCCCATATCCCCTCCCGCTCGCAGCACCGCCTCGTTCCCCGGGTACTCGCCATCTTTACGAATTATACAAAACTCACGGCCGACTCTTCCCATCCCAATCCGCTGGTGCCAACTGCCCATTCACCCACCACGCGAAATTCGTTTGATTCACCTTCTCACTCGGTTTTTTAATCCCTTTCTCTCCAAATTCTGTCACCCCGACTCCCTCACACACACTCTTCGCACTCACCCGATGCACCACACCGCTCACTATCACACCCCCGTAACCGTTACTAGCCACCAGCCACGGTCGAAATGGCGCATCCAAACCGCCGTGCCTCCATCCCGCTATGATTTGCATCGCCCGCCGCGGATGATTCGTCACATCCCCTTGTAAGTCACGCGTGGAATCCGTCACCTCCACCGCTGCCACCCCTTTGATGTCACCCGCTCCCACTACCATAGTATCGTGCAACACCCGCGTTTGTACTTTCCCTATCGATATCCCCTTCCCTACTATCTCGCCCCTCGCTATCACGTGTGAGTTACTGATCATCCCTGCTGGCGCTCGCCCCTTCGCTACCAGCCCTTTGATCGCATCTACCACTATCCTCGCCTGTACCGAACCATTCCCTGCCGCTATTGTCACCCCCTTCCCTTGCATGCTCATATCAGCCCGCACATCCCCCTCGATATTCCCACCTACTACCACACTCTGACCATTCACCTTAACCTTCTTCGCCTTCACCGTAACTTGCTTCAACCCTCTCCCCTCGCTGCTCCCATTCCTCGTGGCGACAAGCCCGTGATAGTACCGGCTTCGCCCATCATAGCAATATCCTAAATTCCCTCCACTTATCGCTATTCGCTCCAATGACCCACTTACAACCACATCATCCACGTCACCAACCCACTTCAGTCCTTTCAAAACCCCTGACTCTATCTCTAACATCGCCAGCACCACTGCCCCGTCCCCCCCGTTCGCATTCTGTTTCACCTTCACCGCTAACGACTCCTGCCCCGTCAGATTGCTCAGCACCACTGTTCGACCTATCACCTGTCGAACTGTGGACTCCTCTCCCTTGTATGTCACCGTGAATACATCGCCATCTATATCCTGATTCACTACCGCCTTCTGATTCACAACCATGTTCGGCACAACGTACGTCGTCCTAGGTAACCTCGCCACGCGTGTCGTTGCGCCCACCACAGCTAACCAGATATCGTTCGATACACCTCGGCCGTTAAGCACTAGACTTGCGTCGTCAATCCGATACCTCCCAACCTGGTAATAACGCGCCCCTATCATCTCCCCCGCTCTCACCGTCCCACTCCCAATCACCACATTGTTGTTTGTCGGCCCCCAGTAGATCCGATATGGCACCTCTGCTTCCACACTCAAAAACTCCACCAGCCCCGTTTGACCGACCCCTAAATAACGCGGCCAGTTGCAAATAACTTCTAACGTCTCATTGCTACTCGGTACCAAAATCGTGATCACATCCCTCACCTCATAGCCACCGGCGTTCCGCAGCGTCACCACTACCCGGTTGTTCGTACACGCTTGCAACGGCACATAATGTGCGTTCCAATATCCATTTGTCCACACCGCCAACCCCTCTGCTCCGTTTGCCTCGTTCCGCCATGTAATCGCAGCCAGCCTCGTTGTCACACATAGATAAACTCCGCCCAGGTGAATTTGATTCGCTTCTGTTACCCACGTCTCTTCCAATGTCGGGAACGTAATCTGAATGAAAGGATCGTCGTACGTCAGAACTATATCCCAGCGACTCGTTGCCGCTGCCCCATTCTTCAATCGCACAATCGCCACAAACTGGTTCATACCCAACACTAACCCTTTCGTCCCTCCATCCCACGTCGTCCGCGCGTTAATCTCTAATGCACACCCCACGTTGTTCACGTAACCCGTGAGATAGTCCAGAATCCCGCCACCCAGATCATACGTGCCATAAAAACGCACTGGTGTCGCATTCGTTACCACGGCAGACGGCTCCACAATCTGAATTCTCGGTCTCGACGTGTCTTCATAGTTCGGATCATACACGATCCTCACCACATCATCATCCGCTTCCCCTGTCGCCACGACTACACGCGCACTCAAAATGTTTAACCCCAGTTGCAGCGTCACCTCGCCAGCACTCCACGTCCCCTGCGTGATCCCCGCCGCCGGCGTGTACACCATCACTGGCGTACCATTCAGCCACCCGATTACCATCCCGTTCGTCGCCGCGCGAAAATCAAAAGTTCCAAAATACAGCACCTGTGCATACCGCGAAGTCGCTGCCTGTGGATGCGTGATCACCACCTCCGGTACCTCGCTGCTGCAGTACACCTGTATCACATGCTCGGCACTGTTGCTGTTGCTCAACTCGATCCGTGCCCGTATCTCATTCCAACCCCTCCTCAGCAATACTTCACCACCATCCCACTGCCCTGCACCCGGCACGTCAACCTGAACCCCAACTTCCTCCCCGTTCACACTCGCACTGATCCTCCCCAGCGCCCCGCCATTCAACGCATCCGTCCCCCGCAGCCCTACTCGCCGTACCCCCACCGTGCTGCCATCCTGCGGCGTCACAATCGCAATGCTCGGTACATTTGTGTCGAACGTGTACACAATCATACGCTGCGCCGTCACTACAAACCCACTTTGCAGTGTCAGTTCCGCCCCCAACATGTTCGTACCCGGCGCTAACTCAATCAGCCCCGCGTTCCATGGCGCGATCACCGGCCCACTCGCCGTCACCATGCTCCACACCACTTGCCCATTCACGCGTGCCGTGATCACCCCGCTCAACGGCAGATCATTGATCCCATACCACCCGCCAAACACCACCTGGGCCACGTTCGTCTCCGGCACACTCGGTGTGCTGATCGTGATCCCCGCCACTGGCATCGGCGGATTCGTCAGATAATAAATTATTACACTCGCCGGCGCACTCGTGTTCCCTGCACCATCTATCGCAATCGCTGTCACCACGTTCATCCCGTAGTTCAACCTCATCGGCCGTACAAACGGCGCCACCCCAATCGCCCGCTCCGCGTTCACATACACACTCGTCACACCGCTCCCGCGCATCCCGTCACTCGACGTCCCCGCAATTACCTGATCCGCTTCATACACAACTTCATGATTGTAGTGTGACGTAATCCACACGCTCGGCGGATTCGTGTCCACCCCCGCTACATACACCACCATCGCCGTCGCATACCCCGCATTCCCTGCATGATCCGTCGCCCGTGCCACAATCATGTTCGTCCCTGGCTGTAGCCCAAGCGTATGCTCCCATGCCCCAGGATACCCCGGTGGCGCTACTACTGTCCCGTTCACCTCCACTGCCGCCACCGCATAATTGTCCGTCGCCCACCCACTCACAACTATCGGGCTGTGTGTCGCCTCAAACCAATTCTCCGGCTGTACTATCCGCACCACCGGTGGCACCACGTCCTTTGGCGCCAACCCTTCGTAATACACCACCCGCTCCGCCTTCCCTGTCGCTCCTCCGTTGTCTATCGCCAGTGCACGGATCACATTTGTCCCTACCTGCAACGGCCCGTACCCCGGTACGTACCATGGATAATATGACCCATTCACCACCTCCCCATCCACTTCCACTCGCACCACTGTTCCATCTATGTCTTCCGCCGTCCCAAATACAGGTATGTAATTCGTCGGCATAACGCTGCCATCAGTGCTCGGTTGTAAAATGTGCACTATCGGCGCCACATTTCCCACCCTGCTCCACGTGTACCACACTGACTGCGTCGCCGCCATCCCTTCATTGTCTGTGACCACTACCATCGCCGTTACCCACTGCCCTTCCGCTCCCAGCCCAAACTGGTAGCTGTACACCGGATATGTCCCTCCCGCAACTTGCCCATTCACCTGCACCACAACCTGCCCTAAATCGTCGCTCACCGTAATCGTCATCCCTACCACGCTCGTCACACTCACATACCCGCTCGGCGGCACAATGCTCACTATCGCTGGCGGCATCCCCCCACCCCCACGCACAATCGTCGCACTGTCCCACGCCTGTCTCTTATACACATCT
>JAOACZ010000105.1 GCA_026417575.1 bacterium
GGGTGGTGGTGGGTGGGGGAGGAGGGGCGGGAGTGGTGGGTAGGGGTGGGCGAGGAGGGATGGGCTCGCCGGGAGCACCGATGTAGCCAATGACGGACATAACGGGGAGTTCTTCGCCTGGCTGGGCCCAGATTTTGAGGAGGGTGCCGGCGGCAAAGCTTTCGACATCCATGGCGGCTTTGTCAGTCTGGATTTCGAGGAGCGGTTCGCCTTTTTCGACGTGATCGCCTTCTTTTTTGTACCAGCGGATAATGGTTGAGGTTTCAGTTTGCTGGCCGAATTTGGGGAGGATGATTTCAGAGCCCATAGCAGACCTCCTTGAGGATGGCGAGCATATCATTGACATGAGGGAGGAAGACTTCTTCGAGGCAGAATGCCTGGGGTGCGATACCGTCTTTTGCGCCGAGGCGCAGGACAGGTGCATCGAGGAAATCGAACGCCTGTGCTTGGATGTTGGCAACGATATCTGCGGTGTAACTGCCGATATTGATGGCTTGAGAACAGACGACACAGCGACCTGTTTTGCGTACGGAGGCGAGGATTGTAGCGTAGTCAATGGGGACAAGGGTGCGGATATCAATGACCTCGACTTCGAGGCCGCGTTCTTGGTGGAAGAGGTGGGCGGCTTGGAGCATTTCTGGGATAGCGGGGCCCCAGCCAACGAAGGTGACATCTTTGCCTTCGCGGAGGACAGCGGCCTCGGCGAAGGGGATGGTGTACTCATGTTCGGGGACGACGCCTTTGACGCCATAGAGGAGCTGAGACTCGACGAACAGGACGGGGTCGTTGGAGCGGATAGCAGTTTTCATGAGGCCTTTGGCGTCGTAGGGGGAGGAGGGGTAGACGACGACGAGGCCTGGGGTGTGGCAAAAGATTGACTCGAGGCTTTGCGAATGCTGGCCGCCATAGCCTTTGCCGCCGCCGACGGAGGCGCGGATGACGAGGGGGAGCTTAGCGAGGCCGCCTGACATATAGTGCCATTTAGCGGCCTGGTTGGCGATTTGGTCGGAGGCCATGAGAGCGAAGTCCATGTACATGAGTTCGACGACGGGGCGGAGACCGCTCATAGCGGCGCCGACGGCGGTGCCGCAGATAGCGGTTTCGGAGATAGAGGTATTGAAGACGCGATCGCGGCCGAAGATTTCGAGGAGGCCTTTTGAGAGTTTGAAAGCGCCGCCGTAATCGGCGACATCTTCGCCGTAGAAGATGACGCGGTTATCGCGGAGCATTTCTTCGATGAGGGCCTCTTTGATGGCGTCGCGGTAGGTAATTTGGCCGTGGTGGTCGCGTTTTGGTTTTTCTGGGGGTGCGAAGGTTTGGACGCGTGCGAACTGTGGGGGGACGGATTGTTCGATGGTGCCGTCGTACATGAATGTGAGGACGTCGCGGGGATCGGGGTCAGGGGAGTTAGCGGCGCGGACAGCGGCGCGGTCGTTGCGTTCGAGGATGCGGGCGGTGAGGTCGTCGAGCTGGGTGGCGGAGAGGACTTTAGCATGGAGCAGCTGTTGGCGGAAAGTTTCGATGGGGTCGAGGGCTTTCCAGGCAGCTTCTTCGTCTTTGGTGCGGTATTCGTAGCGAGGATCGCTGAGGGAGTGGCCGAAATAGCGGTAGGTGATGCATTCACGGAGGATGGGACCACGGCCGGCGCGGCATTCGGCGACGGCGCGGCGGATAGATTCACGGACGGCGAGGACATCCATGCCGTTGACGACTTCGGCTTGCATGTTATTGATTTTGAAGCCAGCGCCGCGGCGGGCGAGGTAGTCGACGCCCATCACTTCGGAGAGGCGGCCGGTCATGCCGTAGAGGTTGTTTTGGATGCAGAAGATGATGGGGACGCCGAAGGGGGCGCGGGTCATTTCAGGGTTTGTGAACTGGTCCATGGCGGCCATATTGAGGGATTCGAGTGGTGCGCCGTTAGCGTAGGCGCCGTCGCCGGCGAAGGCGATGACGACGCGGCCGTCGCGGAGGTATCGGCAGCGGTAGGCGGCGCCGGTAGCGATGGGGACGCCGCCGCCGACGATGGCGTTGGCGCCGAGGTGACCGACAGTGAAGTCGGCGATGTGCATGCTGCCGCCGCGGCCGCGGCAGTAGCCTGCTTCTTTGCCGAAGAGCTCGGCGATGGTGCGCATGATGTGGTCTTCCATGACGAATTCGCGGAGTTGTTCGAGGGAGGAGGCGGGAGCTTGTGGGCAGCGGGCGCGGAGTTGAGCTTCGTCCATGGCGTAGATAGCGAAGCAGCCTTTGGCGATACCGTCGCCATGGCCGCGGTGGGTGCTGGTGATGAAGTCAGAGATAGAGATGACGCTGCAGGCGCCGGTGGGGACGGCTTCTTGTCCGGAGGAGACATGGGTGGGGCCACGGTAGTCGAAGCCGCTGAGGGGCTTATAGGCACCGGAGCGGAGGGCGACAATCATGTCTTCGAAGGCGCGGATGGTGAGCATAACTTCGAAGAGGCGGATGGCCTCGAGTTTAGTGATGGAGTTTGTCTTGAGTTCTTTGGCGAGATCGCCTTTGTACTGGAAGACGGGGATCGGGTCAAACTGAAGGGTTGTGGGTGTGAAGGAGGGGATGACGTTGGAGAGGTACTGCATAGGAGTCCTTAGGGGTTGAGGGTATAAGTACTGAGAAAGGGACAGAGGGACATAGGAAGTTTAGCGTGCGATAGTGAGCTGGATACCGCGGCGTTTAAAGAAGCGGAGGAAGTGGGGTGGTGGTGGCGCGTCGGTGATGACGCGGGAGACTTTGGTCCATGGGCAGACTTTCATAGCGCCGCCGGAGGTGAACTTGGTATGATCAGCGAGGAGGACGACGTAGCGGGCGCGGGAGATGATAACTTTTTCGGTTTCGGCGATGAGGGAGTTAGAGTGGCCGATACCTTCGAGGGAGAGGCCGCCGGTGCTGACGAAGGCTTTATCGGCGATGAACTGGCGGAGGGAGTGTTGGGCGGGGGTACCGAGCATGACTTTGGAGGGGCGGTAGAGTGAGCCACCGAGGACGAAGACATCGGCCTGGCCGTGCTCGGCGAGGTAATCGGCGACGGTGAGGGAGTTGGTGATGACGGTGACGCGTTTGGGAGCGAGGTAGGGGGCCATACTACTGGTGGTGGTACCGCCGTCGAGGATGATAGTTTCACCGTCGCGGACGAGCTGGGCGGCGGCGCGGCCGATGCGGTCTTTTTCGGCGGCGAGGATGGAGCGGCGTTCGGCGAAGGAGGGGGTGGAGGGGGTGGGGGTGGCGAGGCGAGCGAGGCCGCCGCGGACGCGGCGGGCGAGGCCTTGGGCGGCGAGGGTATCGAAATCGCGGCGGATGGTAGCGGGGCTGATATGGAGGCGGCGGGCCTGCTGGACGATGGAAAGGAAGGGGGCTTTCGCGAGGGCGTCGAGGATGAGCTGTTGACGTTGGGCGGCGATCATAGCAATGCAAGATTTTGCAACTTTTTGAGCAGTATACAAAATTTTGCAGGAAATGTCAAGGGGCGGTTGAAATCCGGGAGAGGGAGGGTGAGATGTAGAGTGGGGGCGAAGCTGTTGGTCCATTGGTTTCTGTGAGGTGACGTGGGGCAGGGGTGCGCAACGCGGTGAGAATGGGCTGGTGGGGGAAGTCGGTGGGGTGACGCGGTGTTGGCGCTTTCTGCGTGGGGTGGGTTGGAGCGAGCTAGCGATGTGGGGGGTGCGTTTGTGCGAGCAGAGGCGTTGGCTGGGTGGTGGGCTGGTAAGGTGGTTAGTGTGTTGGGGGAGGGAGAAAGTGGGCGAAGGGAGGTGAAGTAGGCTCGGGTACGGGGAGCGGGAGCGGATTGACTTTGTGGGGTGGGGTGGGGTAGAATTGGGGGATGCATCTTGCGTTGGTGATTCAGAGCGTGCGAGTAGTGCGGGGTGGGGCGGAGCGTTTTACGCATAATCTGATTCGGGGATTACTTGCGCGAGGGCATCGCATTAGTGTGGTATGTTATGAATGGGACAGGGAGGCTGAGGAGCTGGGGATAGAGTTGATTCGTGTTCCGAGGTTGCGGGGGTGGGGGCATCCGTGGTATGAGTTTTCGCGAAGCGCGTGGCGAGTGATGCCACGATGCGATGTTGTGGTAGGGCTGACGCAGGTGTGTCCACAAGACGTGCATCGGCTAGGTGGGGGAATTTATCGGTATTGGTATGAGCGTAAGTATGGGAGGTGGCTGCCGTTGCAGCTATTGCGGAGGGATGTGCGTGGGGCATTGGCATTTGAGCGGGAGATGTATAGGGAGGGGAACTATCGCCAATGTATTGCGATTTCGGCGATGGATCGGGAGTTATTGATGAGGTACTATGGGATTCCTGGGGAGCGGGTGCATACGGTGTACAATGGATTTGATCGGGAGGTATTCCATGGACGGGGGCGGGAGGAGGCACGGCGGGAGTTGTGTATGCAGTATGGGATAGAGGAGGGTCAGGTGATAGTGTTGTTTGCGGGGAATAATTATGTACGGAAGGGGCTGCCGCAGGGGGTTGAAGCGTTGTTACGGACGAAGGATCCGGGGAGATTTACGTTGGTAGTGATTGGGAGGCCGCAGTTAGGCGTGAAGAGGCGTTTGCAGGCGCGGTGTGCGGGGCGGGTAAGGAGTATTTGGCTTGATCATGTGGAAGATCCGGCGCGGTACTACCGTGGTGCGGATGTATTATTGTTTCCGACGTTGTACGACTCGTTTGCGAATGTGATTGGGGAAGCGTTGTGTTGTGGGCTACCGGTGATCACGACGCGGCAAGCGGGGGGAGCAGAGATGATAGAGCCGGGGGTGAATGGTTTTGTGGTAAGGGAGGCGGATGCAGTGGATGAGCTTGCGTACGCGTTAGAGCGGGTGAGAGAACCAGAGGTTCGAGCGGCGATGACAGCGCGGGCGGGGATGCGGGTGGAGGCGTGCACGATAGCGCGATGTGCGGAGGAGACGGAGCGGGTATTGTGGCTGGCGTGGGAGGAAAAGCAGCGCATGCGGCGAGCTGGGGAGGTGGGCTGAGGGGCGGGGCGGTGCTGAGATGAAGGGGGTGGAGAACGAGTTAGGGGGAGAGTTTGGCGGCGAGCTCAGCGATCATGCGCCCATAGGCCAGGCACTCTTCGCGAGTGGCATCATCGTTGGGGGCGTGGATGGCGACGGGGCCGTAGGGGTAGGTAGGGGTGCCACCGGTGAGGATCATGCCGTGGACAAGGAAGGCGTGGAGAATAGAGAGAAGGGTTGTTTCGTTGCCACCACTGACGCGGGCGGAGGAACAGAAGGCGCCGCCGACTTTGCCGCGGAGTTTACCGTGTAGGGAGATTGTACTGTCGAGGAATTTTTTGACATCGGCGGCCATGGAGCCGTAGTAGCTTGGGGAGCCGAGGATGATTGCGTCGTAGTTGACGAGCTGAGCGATGTCGACGTCATAGACGGAGCGACAATCGGCTTGAGCGCCGGCGAGCTGAGCACCTTGAGCGATGGCGTTGGCCATTTCCTGGGTGTGGCCTGTGCGACTGTAGTAGATGACGAGGACGTGTTTCATGGGGGGAGAGGAAAGGTTTAGGTTAATTTTGCGGACAAGTTAGCGATAAGCTTACCGTAGTTGTGACACTGGCGGATGGCGCGTTCATCGGGAGCGTTGATGGCGACGGGGCCGTAGTGGTCGCCGACGGCGACACCTGGGATGATCATGCCATGGACCAACATGGCGAGCAGGATGGAGATGATGGTGGTTTCGTTGCCGCCGCCGATATTGGCGGAGGAAGAGAAAGCGCCGCCGATTTTACCGGCGAGTTGGCCATGGAGTTTAACGGAGTCATCGAGGAGTTTTTTCACCGGGGCGGCCATGAGGCCGTAGTAGTCGGGGGATCCGATGATGATAGCGCGGTAGGGGAGGAGGGTTTCGGGGGATACGGACTCGACGGGGAGGAGGTCTACCTTAGCGCCGGCCTCGCGAGCACCTGCGGCGATGTGATGAGCCATAGCTTTTGTGTTACCGGTGCGACTGTAGTAGGTGACGAGGATGGTAGACATGTTTACCTCCCGGGAACGAGTTGTGATAGAGTGCAAGTGGTGGTAAGAGCAGACGGGGCGGAATGGGATTGTTGGAAGAGCCAAGCGGCGATGTAATGATTCGAGAGGAGATCCCAAGCGTGGACTTGAGCGGTGTAGATGCCTGGGGAGAGAGGTTGAGGGAAGGTGAGGAGGAGGGCACTTTGATCCGGTAACCATTGAGCGTCGGTCCAGCGCCAGTTCCACTTCAAGCGGACGGAGGCGTAAGGGATTTGAGGTGAAGGGAGGCGAGCGAGGAGGAGGGTGGTGGGATTTTGACGGATGTCGCCTTCTGGGGGCAGGGAGGTGACGTGGAGGCGGCGCGCGGCGAGGAGGTCGAGGAGGGCGTGAGGATCGGTCCAGGGGGCGACGATGAAGCGGCCGAGGTGGTAGGGGGAGGTAGAGGAGTCGTTTGCGACTGGGTTGACGGTGACGGCGGAGCGGAAGCCGGCGCGACGGAGGTAGGCGACGACGTTAGAGTTATAGTAGCCGTAGGGGTAGCAGAAGTGGTTGATAGGGGAGGGGAGGTGGTGTTGAAATTCGTTGCGAGCGAGGGCGGTTTCGCGGAGGAGGCGTTGGTGGTAACGGTAGTGATCTTCGAAGGGGAAGGGGCGAGTGAGGTCGCAATGGGTGGCGGAGTGACAGCCGATGGTGTGGCCGCGGCGAGCGAGTTCACGGAGATGGTCCCAGGACATGGTGTTAGTAGATCCGATAGTAGCGGAGTAGACATAGAAGACGGCGGGGATGTTATAGTCGTTGAGAATTGGGAGAGCGTAGAGGTACTGATCGAGCCAGCCGTCGTCGAAGGTGAGGATGATAGGTTTGGGAGGGAGGGTAGCGAGGCCTTGGAGGGCAGCGAGCCAGAGATCGAGGGTGATGAAGGAGAAGCCGTGGAGCTGCAGGGTACGGAGGTGAGAGCGGAGCAGCTCAGGCGAGACTGTCATGTGATTAGAGATAGAGGGGTTGACGCGATGGTAAGCGAGGATAGCGAGTTGAGGGAGGTCGTGGGATGGGGGAGACAGGGGCGTTTGGAGGGGCTTGAGGGGAGCGACGGTAACCTTGCGCACGCATGCGGTCAGCGCCAGAGCGGCGATGAGCGCCGCGTGCAAGAGTAGGGGAGAGAGGGCACGCGTGGGTTGCAGTTTCATATTTGGTAAGGTAGCGAGAGTATAGCAAAACAAGAGGGAAAAGACAACAGCGAGAACGCTGTGGAGGGGGGGATTAGTGCGAGGTGGTGGAAGGGGTGTCAGGGATGAAGGAGCCCAAGGCTGGGGCGTGGGAGGGTGGGGGCTGTTGCGCTGGTAGGTTCGAGTGACACAGACGCCGGGAGAGGCGGTGTGACAGGGGTGCGATGATCGAAGTGGGTGTGAAGGCGGGGTTTGGTGTAGCGTTCGTGGTGCTGCTTGGTGTAGCTGGGGCTGCGCTGACAGAGCAGCAAGCGAGCTGGGGAGGTGGGTTTAGCGAAGGTGTAATCAGAGAAAGTGGCGATTGGAGATGATGGAAGTTGTGGATTGGCGTGGCGTGGGTATGTTGATAAGAGGTTTCGGGTGAAGGAGACGGGGGGTGGGACGGCGGGGGCATGTTAAGGTGAATGTGAAGTGAGGCGGGACGGGTGTATGTGGAGGAAGTGGGGAGCGGGGTGGTGGGGATTGAGTTGACGATTTTTGTTGATTGCAAAGAGCGGTTAGGGTTGGTTGAAGTCGTGCGGGGTGAGTTTGTGTGGGTTGGCGGGCAGTGAGGCCGGTGCCCCTCCATAAGAGGGGAATTCGAAAATTGCGCGCGGGTGAGTTTTGGTAGAAGGGTGGCGATGGTGCGGAGTGAAGCGAGCGGGGCGGGAGCGCGCGAAGGAAGCGGGCACCGAGGCCGGTGCCCCTCCACAAAAGGGGGTTTCGTGAGT
>JAOACZ010000215.1 GCA_026417575.1 bacterium
TCACTTGCCCCGCCCCCGCCGCCACCTCCGCCTCTTCTCCCTTCACCCCAGCCCCCTCCGCCACCCCTACCTCCCGCACCACTACCGCATCCCCCTCAACCGCGCTCACTAACACCTTTTCCCTGAAATACGTCCGCTCCCCAACCCGCACCCCCAACACCCCCTCCTCTACACCCTGCGCCACCGCCTCCAGCAATACCTTCTTCCCCCTCAACATCGGCAAATGCGGATACCGCAAAAATACCTCCTAAATCTCCTCAACGCTCTTCTCCTTCTCCTCCTTCCCTAACGCCTTCTCCACCATCCGCCGCGGCGCGATCTTCTCTAACAATATATCCTCACTCCCCAGATGCTCTATCACCCGATGCGCCAGCGACGGCTTCGCCCCCACCGTCGGTAACCCCACATCACACCACCGCGCCTCCCCTCCCTGCACGCCTCAGTCACTCCATACCTTTGCGTGCTATCTTCGCCCAGGTGTCTTTCAACGCCACAGTGCGATTGAATACCAACGCGCCCGGCCGGCTGTCCGCACTGTCCACACAAAAATAGCCCAGCCGCTCGAATTGATACCGCGCCCCAGCTGCTGCTTTCGCCAGGCTCGGTTCCAGCTTGCAGCCGCGCAGAACCTCTAAACTGTGCGGATTCAGATTCTCTATGAACGAATGCCCTGGCGCTACCTCAAGCGGATCGGCGCACTTAAACAAACGGTCATATAAGCGTACTTCCCCCTCCACCGCGTGCGCAGCCGATACCCAGTGCAACGTCGCTTGCACCCGCCGCCCATCCGCACTTTGCCCCCCGCGCGTCGCCGGGTCGTAGGTACAGTGCACTTCAACCACATTCCCCTGCGCATCCTTCACGCAGTGCGTGCACCTCACGTAGTAGGCATACCGTAGACGCACTTCGTTGCCGGGATAGAGCCGATAATACTTTGCCGGCGGGCTCTCGCGAAAGTCATCCTGCTCAATGTAAAGAACTTTCGAAAACGGAACACGCCGCGTCCCCGCTCCTGGATCCTCAGGATTGTTGATCGCCTCAAGCTCTTCAACTTTGCCCTCAGGATAATTGTCTATCACCAGTCTGAGCGGACGAAGCACCGCCATGACCCGCGGCGCGCTTTTGTTCAAATCTTCGCGAACGCAATGCTCGAGCAGTGCCACGTCTACAACGCTATCAGTCTTCGCAATCCCAATTAGCTCGCAGAAGGTGCGAATCGCCTGGGGAGTGTAGCCGCGCCGACGGAGCCCCCGCAAAGTCGGCATGCGCGGATCGTCCCACCCACTCACATAGCCCTCCTCCACCAGTTGCAACAGCAAGCGCTTGCTCAGCACCGTGTACGTCATGTTCAGGCGCGCAAACTCTATTTGGCGCGGATGATATATCCCCAGCTGGTCTAAAAACCAGTCGTATAACGGACGATGATTCTCGTACTCCAGCGAACACAGCGAGTGGGTGATACCCTCGATTGAATCTTCCAACCCGTGCGCCCAGTCGTACATCGGATAAATGCACCACTTCTTGCCCGTGCGGTGATGCTCGCGGTGAAGAATCCGATACATCACCGGATCGCGCATGTTCAAATTCGGATGGGCCATGTCAATTTTCGCTCGCAGAGTGCGCGAACCTTCCGGAAATTCACCCGCCCGCATGCGCCGGAATAAATCAAGATTCTCCTCCACACAACGATTGCGGTACGGGCTCTCCGTGCCCGGCTGCGTCAGCGTGCCCCGCGTGGCGCTCACCTCTTCTGGCGAAAGATCGCAAACGTACGCCCGCCCCTTCTTGATCAGATCCTCTGCCCACTCGTACATCTGCTCAAAATAGTCAGAAGCGAAGTACACTCGCTCGCCAAAATCAAAACCCATCCAGCGGACATCCTCGATGATAGCATCCACGTACTCCTGTTCTTCCTTTGCCGGGTTCGTGTCGTCAAAGCGCAAATTGCACCTGCCGCCAAACTTCTCCGCCATGCCGAAGTCAATGCACATGGCCTTGGCATGCCCAATGTGCAAGTAGCCGTTCGGCTCCGGTGGGAAGCGTGTGGCGACGTGATCAAAACGCCCACTGGCCAGATCTTCCTGAATAGCTTGCGTGATGAAGTCCGGCGCGCGACGCGACCGCGTTGCTTCCGCCACTGTCTCGGATAGGGGAGAGTGCGACGTACTCATGGTCCGTACGGTAAAGGGTTAGGCAAATTCGCGCGGATGTCGCCGTTTCAATTCTTCAATTGCCCAGGCACGGCCGGTGTCCGCCAAGTACCCGCAGTAGGCCGCAAGATGCCCCCGCGCGTGGAACGGGCCGCCTTCAGCAACAACAGTCCACAGCGGGTCCGGCGCACCGTTCAGGCCCGGTAACATCGCCGCCAGCCACTCCTGCAGCTCGCGCGCGCCATACGCACATAGATCAGGATGCGCCACGGCTAAGTCACTTTGCTCATGCGGGTCGTTCTGCAGATCAAACAGCATCTCCTCAGGAAACAGATGAAAGCCGTCATGGTAGGTCCGCATGTAGAGCCACTTGTCAAAAACAACACTGCGCTGGCACACATGCGCGCACTGGCTCAGAACAAGAAACGGACGACCGCAATCAACACCGCGCTGCAAAGCAGGGAGAAAACTTTCTCCATCCCAATGAGCAGCACGCGGCTGGCCACACAGCTCGGCCAGCGTCGGTAGCAGATCCAACTGATAATGCAACCCACGATCCACATGCCCGCGCACGATCCCGGGCCCGCGCACAATCATGGGAATCCGACAGGTAGCGTGATCAGCTGTGGCGTGCTCGGCGTAAAGGCCCAATTCGCCCATGTTTTCCCCGTGGTCGGAGGTAACAATGATGACAGTCTCGTCAAAGACACCGGCACGGCGCAGAGCGTCGCAAATGATGCCCACATGCTGATCGGCGTAGCGGATTCCGCAGTCGTAGCCATCGAACAACCGGCGCAGATCCTCCATGTCGCGCAACTCGCCCGGCTGGCGCGGAAATCGCGCGTCCTCACGATTGTCGTACATGTTCAACTCGCGCGCGCAGTGCGGGCCGACACACTCGCGGTGACGCGCCAGCACCGCCGGCGTTAGCCACGCCGGCAAAGGTGCGTCGGCAAAAGGATTGCCAAACGCGGCCGGAACGCGGTACGGTGTATGCGCATCCCAGTAGTTAAGATGCAATAGCCAGTTCTCCTCCTTCGCATGCCGCGCAAGCCACTCCAAGGCCCGCGGAGTCACGTCATCAGCTGTCTCCATACCGCCTCTGCCAGGATCGTAAATCTCCGCAAAACCCGCGTAAAACCACCAGGCAGAATGACGATCCGCAAAAGGACTGATCGTCACCGTATGTAGCCCGGCACCACGCCGCAACATGCCCCACAAACCCTGTGCCTGCAACCGATCGCGAAACGCGCGGCGCGCCCCCTCAGGACGTAAATCAGCACACAATCCACCGTGATTGACCGCCCCATTGCGTATACCAAATTGACCGGTTACCAGCGCCGCCCGCGACGGCAAACAAGGCGCGTCCGAACAATAGTACCGCTCAAACCGTACGCCTTCCGCCGCAAGCGCGTCAATATGCGGTGATGTGGCGCGCTCATAGCCGTAACAACCTAAATGGTCCGCGCGCAACGTGTCAATGTCGAAAATCAGAATGCGCATCACTGGCAGGGGGTGGACTCGTTAAGCTTCATAGGCAAAATTATAGCCAAGGAAGCAGAAACGGTCAATGCCTGTGCGCACGAAAGGACAGAAACACTTTATGAAGGGGCACCGGCCCGGTGCCCGCCTCTCCACATGCTCCCACCCGCAGCCCCCAGACGCACCCGCAATTTCCCTTTACCCTGGAGGGGCACCGGCCTCGGTGCCCGCTCCTCCATGCGCTCTCACCCGCAGCCCCCAGACG
>JAOACZ010000155.1 GCA_026417575.1 bacterium
AGATGTGTATAAGAGACAGGTTCTGTATCATGCCTAGCCGAGGTGTGTTTGCGCGCGTGGTGCGAGGCGGTGTGGTTCACGGTGGGCAACGTTTCTGGCATAATCGCGTGCGGTGACGCGCGGCTGTCGAGAAGCACGACTCAAGTCTGAATCGGTTCTGTGCGGGAGGTGCTCTGCCTGGCACAAGGGTTCTGACTGAGGTGAGGATGATGGGCTAGGTAGTGTGAGAAAAGTGCGACATACGACTTATTGTAAGGGATGCGTGCAAGGCGGTGAGCATACGGGACCACGGCGTTGGCATAACAAGCAAAGGCAAGGAGCACTGCGAGAGAGACGCGCGAGGCCTCGCGCACGGGAGGAGTGGGAGAATTTTATTTTGACTTTAGGGCGGGCTTTTGCTATAATCTGGGGCCGTGAAGACTCACCGAGAAGATAGCCTACAAGCCAACAGCAGGGTACGACGAAGAGCATGGCGCGGCGTGCAGGTATGCCTGGGCGTTGCGGTTCTACTTGCGCTTTACGCGTGTGCTACGACAGAGGAGAATGCTCCGCGTGTGACGCGCGCTGATCTGGAGGTATTTCGGCGGACGTTTGAGGGGACGCTGGTCAACAAGCTGATTGAGGAGAACGAGCGCGAGGTACCGGTAATGGGCCTGCCTTTTTGGACGCGGGTGAAACGGGGGATTTATTTACAGCTTACGGTGATGAACAAGGATGGCGTGACGCGGCGTTTTTATGACTACTCGGAAGATGAGGAGCGGATGCGCGAGTTGCAGATGTACTACCGCGAGCTCGCAAAAGGGGACGTGATTGTGGTGGATTTGGGGTATGTGGATGAAGGAGAAGCGGAAGAATTGTTTGAGACAATCCGAAAAAAAATGCCCTAGCTTGCATGGAGCGAGGGCAAAGAGTATAATTGGTGTGTGTAGGAGCGATTAACAGCGAAGGAGAGGATATGACGGCAACGAGCATACAGAAGAGGCGTGGGTTCACCTTGATTGAGTTGCTGGTGGTAATGTCGATTATCGGCATTTTGGCCAGCCTGGGTTTAGCGGGGATCCCGATTATTCGTGAGCAAGTACGCCGGATCAAGTCGCAGGACAATTTACGCAACATGCGCATTATTTTGATGAACTAT
This sequence comes from bacterium, assembly GCA_026417575.1. GTDB lineage: Bacteria > Auribacterota > UBA3054 > UBA3054 > JAPLST01 > JAOACZ01. Next base: position 1,139 of record JAOACZ010000155.1, read on the forward strand.
GTGACGATGTACGGCAGCTTGCCGTCGGTGCAGCCGAAGCACACGCGTTACGAGCGCGGTGGAGGAGTACGTGACTTATGGCCGCTGTATCAGACAGGCCTTTTAAACAAAGACAATTTGAAGTTGCTGCAGCCGCCGGGAGTGAGTTTGATACCGTTCTCAAGCAATCCGACCATCGATGAGTTCGACAAGAACCACATTGGGTACGCGTACAATTCGACGGCGAACCTCGACGACCCGGAAAATCCTCCTATTATGTCTGAACAAGGTGTGAGCACAGGCGTGTTGGATCTGCAGGGGACGGACATTGGGCGCAAGCCGGTGTTCAAGAACGGCGTGAATGTGTTGTTTGCGGACGGGACGATTGAATTTATACCGGCAGTAAACGGGCGGCTGTCAACGACGAAGATCAAGCCGGAAATGTGGGCGAAGCTGCTCGACTGAGTAGGGGCGACAGGAGAGCAGCAAGGAAGCGAGGGAGCTACGGCTCCCTCGCATTCTTTTCAGCGCATGTGATGATAAAGACACGAACGAGAAGGGTGATTTGCATCATTGCGGGCGTACTCACGGTGGCAGTATTGGGATGGCTGCTAAGTGGTTGTGCAGGGACGCCGGAGGTGACGGCACGCTGGTATTTGAGTGATAAGCCGGCGGAACTGCGCGTACCGGTCTCAGGGCAGACGGACCCGGGCGCGGTGGTGGTGCCGGGATCTGAAGAGTAAGCTTGTGTCCGCCTGTGGGACGCGATGGCTGGCGGGCGAAATGCGGATCAAAAGAATGGTTCGCTAGCGCACACTGGCTAGTACAGAAGGAACGTGCGCTAAGGGCACGTCGCAAGGAGACACACGGGTGTACGACATAGTTGGCCCCGTCTGGTGACGTCAATCTCTTGACCAAGCATTGCGTCTGGAGCGGTGTTCCCTTGCTCAAGCTGTATTTGGATGCGTATAGATGAGATGCTTTCGGTATGGGGCTTCTGTAAGCGAGAGAGTCCCACGAATGTTGACGCGGTGACGGCGGCGCAGGGGTGAACGAAAGGGCGCATAAACCACTGAGTAAATGGCGATCACGTGTTGGAGTAGGGACTAAGATGATTACGTTAGATGATTACGTTACGAGTTTCGGCTCGACACCGTTACGACCGACTCAGCCAGGGAATGAGGGTGCTCTAGCTTGCTGGGGTGGAAGCGCGCACGTGATGTCAACTTTAAAGAATTGACGAGTTGAGTTTTTTGCCGTGCTTCGAATCGGCCGGTGTGACTGTGAGGAGATGGCTTCCGTTGCGTGAACGAGCTAGTTTAGTGCCTGTGGAAGCGGTACGAGTGATCAGTCATCAACGGCAGCGACTGACTGAGGAGCTGGGCAAGCAGACGATCTCGCGTCGGGGACCGCTCCTGCCAGGAACCTGATCCTGTGTCAGCCGATTCTAGCAGAAGAGGAGCTGAGCGGACAAGAACAAAGCCGCGTGGGGAATAGCGTGCGGAGACCTTAGCGATAACAGAGAGATCATACCCACCTTTGCGCATCGGGGGTCATTGCGGTGCAGATGGGTTATGAACAAATGGAAATAGTTGTGCGGGAGAGGGCTTTGTCATGCTCTAAGCTGCGAGAGAAATGATTTAACAAACGTTGAGCTGGCGGTTAAGAATGACATCATTGCATCAATTCGATCTTTTGTTTGGTTGTGGGCTCGAGGAGCGCTGTGACGAAGCCTTCTGAGGTCACGGAGCCGAGGCTAAGTGATACATGCTGCGGATCGGTGCCAGACGCGCACGCGCTTGCGCGGGGGGCTAATTGAACGTCGTTCGATGTGTAGGCTGTTACACGCGCGTGCATAACTGTTCCTGCGTGTGGCCACCGCCACCCCAACCGGGGCTCTTTCATTCCGCTTTTGCTTGAAGAGGCGTAAGTTAAAAGTTTAGGCCTGACCCCGCCTGAGTGATGTGCAGGATGGTGCATGTGGCAATCGGCATCGTCACGCGTCAACGCTCAACAAGAACCACTGACAGCTTGACTTTCGAGAGTGTATCTGCAGGGCGCCAGGAAGCGAACCGGCACGTAGGTGAGTGCGACGGAAGCGGCGCTACTGCTCATCAAAGCGACAGTTGAGCTGCGGCCAAACTCAGGGGTGTGTACCACACTTGCTTTTTTCTGGTATGATACGCGCAGAATGCGGCACATGGCTGGTGTCAATAACCACTGTGGCGGCACGGCACACAATGAGTTGTCATGCGAGTTACAGCATCTACCGGGGTAACGCACACGCTTCGAGACGGTGCGGGCGCGCACTGTCGGCGTGCTTCTGCGTGATGGTGATAACCATCGCGTCATGTTCACGCGAGGAAACAGAGAGGACGCGCGTGACGGCGCCAACCAATCAGATGGTTCATGCGCACGTTAAACAACCCGTGCAGACAAACGAAGCGTTTGACATGCGATTGTTTGATGAGTTGTTAGGCAGGTTTGTGCATGCCGTATCGGCGCGTGTCAGCGAGGTGTGCTTTGATCCGGTGAAGGCACAAGAGTGCAGCTATGCGGAGCTCGTGACGATTGTCACCTCTTGCCCTGATCCACTTATTGCTTATCAGTACGGTATGGCTGCGCTGGAAGGTGTACCAGACGAAGACAGCGCGGCGCGCATGCGGTTGTGGACGGCGCGGCACGCGCTGCGTTTATGGGATGTGAACGCCGCCACAACACTGCTGGCGCAGATACCGTGTGATCAGTCGTCCTATGCGTCTGAACAGAATTACCTGCAGCGGCTGGACATGGAAATTGTGGTGGCCGAGGCCCTGTGCGACTTTGCCACCGCCGCGCAACGGAAAGAAGCGAAGGCACGATTAAAGCTTCAGTACAACACACCGGGTGTGCAGACACCGAACCCGCAAGCGGGGCGCTTCAGCCGGTTCGCCGGGTTTCTGCTCTCGGCGGCGCGCGATTACATACTTGCAGGCGAGTACGAGCGCGCGCGTGCACTCTATAACGAGGTGCTGTCTGCGGATCCTACCGATCCCGGCTACGGCAATGTAGCGATTCATCAACGCGCGGCGGAGGAGGATGTGCGGTTCTTTGATGAATTGGTGCGGTTGCGGGGCGCCAAAATTGCCCGGGCGCAGCGCAGTTTCGCTACGCTCCGTGGTTTGTACGAACAACACGGCGCGGCATGGCTGGCCGAACTGGAGCGTGCCGCGCGCCAGAGAATGAACTCGTGGCCGGGGCGCTGGCGCTCGCACGTGCCTGGTGTGCCACGTACAGGGGCGGAACCAACGAGGCGCGTTTGCATCTGGAACGTTATTGTTCGCGGCCGTCCGCACATGTGGATGCCTTGATGGAGCTCGCCGAATTGTACGAACAGATGGGCCATATGGCTGAGGCACTGACTGTGCGCTGTAAGGTGTTGCAACGCGCGCTATGTCAGCAAGACTATGACATGGTAGTACACTGTGCTCAGATGCTAAAGATTAAGCTGTTGGAACACCCCTATCTATGCGATGCATCATGCCGTCAAGAACTTTCTACCTTGGCGGCGCGGGTGCCCGCAACGGAAGAGAATGCTGCGGTGATCCGCACGTTACTGCAGCTGCGTGAGTGACGCAGCAGGGATTGGACTGCTCTGATCAGGCGGTGCGATGTTTTGTGTTACCAGGGCGCGAGGAGCACGGCGGGCGCCAGCGGTATCCAGCCGGGATTTGCATAAAGAGCGAAAATCGGTAGGGGGGACGGGCTAGAGTTCAAGCAACGATTTTTGTTGGTTGCAGATGGCGGTTTGAGTCGGCTGAGTGCGTGCGCGGTGGGTTCGCGTGGGGAGGCGGGCACCGAGGCCGGTGCCCCTCCATAAAGTGGGGTTTCACGTGGTTGCGGGCGAGCGGGTTCAAGCAACGATTTTTGTTGGTTGGAGATGGTGGTTTGGGACGGTTGGGTTTGTGCACGGTGGGTTCGCGTGGGTAGGCGGGCAGCGAGGCCGGTGCCCCTCCATAAAGTGGGGTTTCACGCGGTTGCGGTGGAGTGGGTTCAAGCAACGATTTTTGTTGATTGCAGATGGCGGTTTGGGTCGGTTAGGTGCGTGCGCGGTGTGAGCGCGTGGGTAGGCGGGCACCGGGGCCGGTGCCCCTCCATAAAG
>JAOACZ010000090.1 GCA_026417575.1 bacterium
GTCACAAATACCGTCCCACCCGCACTGTAATTTAATGTCAGACCCCCCAACAAGCCCGTCACGTGCAGTCCCTTCGCTACCGCTTGACCTAACAGGTACCCCATCCCCGCACCCACTATCGCATATACAAAACTCTCCGCCATAAACAACATCGCCACCGCATGAGGCGACAACCCCACCGAGTTATACACCTGAATCTCCCCACGCCGCTCATACACCGACCCCATCATCGTCGCTACCATTAATATCCCTCCAAGCACCACCGGTATGATTACCTGCCACGCCGCACTCATCTCGCTCGTGCTCAACCCCGCGTACAACGTCACGCGCTCCCCATCACTCCCAAGAATCGTCAAATTCGACCGTCGCGCATATCCTGCCGCCTCCTCCTCCACATTTGCCCCCTCAGGAAGCTTCACCGCAACACTTCGCACCGCCCCGCGCAACTCCAGCGCATACCACAACGGCACGATCGCTACTTGATCCACCGAATAATGCACATAGTCCTCCAGCGTCGCCGCACGCTCACCACCCCGCCCCGCTACCGCCCGCTCCGCCCGCAACGCCCGCTGCATCACCAGATTCACCGGCGTCAGCGCCTCCCCATCCAAATCCCGCACCCGATCAAAACGCCCCGCCTCTACTATCCCCACTAACGGAAAATCTGCACTGTAAATCCGCACCCTCCTCCCAATATCATTCGTCCCCAAGCCCAGTTGTTCCGCCGTGTGCCGCGAAAGTATGATCCCCCCCTCAGTCGTGTTCGTAAACCACCTCCCCGCAATTATTCCCTCCCTCACCTCCGTCACCTCCCCTTCGGCCGGCTCTACCCCAAGCACCGCACTCACCGTCGTCCGCCGCTCCCCCCCCTCCGCGCTCAGATCAATCACACTCATCTGCCCCGCAAAATCTGCATAGTACCACGCCCGCGCCACCACTACTGCGTTCGTCACCCGCTCATATGCCCGCCGTAGCGCCGCACACAGCGGCTCCGCTAGCGCTTCCCATCCCCGGTTCCGACTCAGTAACCCACGGTAGCTCGCCACTCCCCGCCTGTGCGCTAACCGCGAAATGCTCACCGTCGGTACCAACGACGTAAATGACAAAAGGATAAACGTCACTATCACTACCGACATCCCCGTCAAAAAACCCCGCTGCGGCCGCCGCCGAATGTTCGCAATGCCCAAATCTACTGCCCGCGCCGCCACCCCTCCCCGGCGGTACTGTTCCTCATGCCGCCCCACCTCCGCCTCCTTCCGCGCCCGCAACAACCCATCTACTCGCCCCACCACTAACACCCCCACCGTCATCACTAACGCTACTATCACAAACGCCAACAAAACCAAAAAAGGCGTCAACGTAAATCGAAACGCCGGGTGTACTACCACCAACACCCAAAAACATCCCGCAAATACCACCCCCACCCAGCTCACACGCCCCTGTATCGTCCGCGCCCCAATCACGAGCCGCTCCCCACAGTACGCCAGCGGCAGCAGCAAACACAAGTAAAATAATACCCCGTGAATCATATCATTCACCATCCCCAACGTCTCCGCATACGCTTGCCCTGCGGCCGCCCACCCACGCTCTGCTGCCGTCCGATACGCCGCATAGTCCCTCCTTCTCAATGCCTCCTCTGCCTCCCGCACCCAGTGCAATGCTTCCTCATGATGCCCTCTCACCCGCGGGTTCTCCACTCCGTAACGCCCCAACTTCTTAAGCCGCGCTTCCGTCAAATTCCACATATCGCGCGCACATTGCAATACTACCGACGGCAGCGTCCGTAGCTCCGCTATCACAAATCCCACCCCCTCCGGCTTTTCACGTGTCCCATTCACCAAGATCAACCGCCGCCCCAAAAACCCTATCCCCCCAGTCACCATCACCCGCAACGTCGGCTTCGTCCATATCGTCGCCATGTTCTCCGCTGGGTCGCCCCCCGCTAAGTCTGACACGCTCACCCCGTACTGATACGGCGCACTCTTCGTCCCCGCTTCAAGCACCTGCACGTCCGACAGCGGCACGTAACTGCGCGGATCCGTCAACCCCATGATCGTCACGCTCTTGCACGGAAATACCACCAGATTCACATGCTCCTCACTACTACGCGGCAAAAATGTCCAAGGATAATCTTCCGGCCGGGCCATGTCCACCGCGTACATAATCCCCCCGTCCGCCTCCAGCTTCACCCCTTCGCCCGCAACTGCAACGTACTGCCTCACCGCATTCGTTTGCACTCGTAGCCACCCAGGCGTCGCCGTCGCATACGCCTCAAGCACGTACGGCGCCGGAAACTCTATCGCTATTAACC
>JAOACZ010000115.1 GCA_026417575.1 bacterium
GGTGTGAGCGCGTGAAGAGGTGACAGCCGGGGGCGAGGACGCTCCATTCGTCTTACTTCCCAGCAGGTTAAGTTACAAGTTTAGGCCTGACCCCGCTGGCTCCGTGAGGGAAGTGGGCACCGGGGCCGGTGCCTCTCGATAAAGTGGGGTTTTACGCGGATGCGGGCGAGGCGGGTTCAAACAACAATTTTTGTTGATTGCAGATGGCGGTTTGAGTCGGTTGAGTGCGTGCAGAATGGGTTTGCGTGAAGGAAGCGGGCACCGGGGCCGGTCCCTCTCCACAAAAGAGGGAGGTCGTGAATTGGAGGCGAGCGGCTTCAAGCAACAATTTTTGTTGATTGCAGATGGCGGTTTGAGTTGATTGAGTCCGTGCGCGGTGTGAGCGCGTGAAGAGGTGACAGCCGGGGGCGAGGACGCTCCATTCGTCTTACTTCCCAGCAGGTTAAGTTACAAGTTTAGGCCTGACCCCGCTGGCTCGCCCGAAGAGGGCGGTTTGAGTCGGCTCAATGTGTGCAGGATGGGTTTGCGTGAAGGAAGCGGGCAGCGGGGCCGGTGCCCCTCCATAGAAGGGGACCGTGAATTAGATGCGGTGGGTTGTGGTTGTGGTTGTAAATTTTGTGCTAATAGTTGGTGGTGGTGGCGATTTTGTTAAAGACTGAGAAGGGAAAAGTGGTTAGGCTAAGAGCACAGGTGTTTGTAACAGCGGTTAGTAAGGAGAGACCATGAACAAGCTCAACGGAGTGTTCGCGGTTGTGATAGCGCTAATGTTGGGGACGTTGGCGTTGCATGGGCAGTTATTTGTGTACGAGGGGTTTGAGTACGATCCTGGGCATTTGCTGTTAAAGGACGGGGGTTTTGGTTTTGGCACGAATGTGTGGATCAAGCCGCCGTTCGGAGGTGTAGATCCGGATGTGACGTGTGATGTGCAGGATTATGGTTTGGCGTTTACGAACGGGAGCGGGGGGATGTATTTGCAGGTGAATGGGCGATGTGCGGCATTTTCTGGAGTGCCTTCGACGCCGACGCAGACGCGGTATCAACGTGCGACGGAGGTGGCGTTTTCGAACGCGGTGACGTTTTGGACGAGTTACTTGATCCGGTTGTTGACGAGTGATACGGACGGGGAGTCGTGCTTTGCATGGGGATGCGATGTGAATCAGAATGTTGGGCAATTTGGGCGGACTATTGCGAGTGGGAAGAGGTATGACGGACATTATCTTATGAACAAGCCGTATGCGTTTACGAGTGCGACGCAGACGAACGGTCCGCTAGTGCCTGGACCGACGTATTTTGTGGTGGGGAAGACGACGTTGTGGGATACGGATGAGAGCATCCCGGGGTTGAATGCGTACGACATTACGTGGTGGCGGTATGAGAATGGTGTGGACACGGTACCGACGAATGAGCCGGCGATAGGGGATGGGGTGCGGCTAGTGGGAACAAGTTCGAACCATCGGACGGTGATGCGGGTAGGTTTCTACATGGCGCCGATTAATGGAGTATTTGTGCCGTTTGCGATCGATGAGATCCGGGGTGGGTACACGTATGAGTCTGTGACGCCATTTGTGCCGGAGGGTGGGGTAGTGGGAATAGGTGTGGTGCTGAGCATGTTAGGGTTGCGGAAACGGGTGTAAGAAGGGCGGGAAAAAGGGGTGGAAAAGAGGCCGCCCGGGCGGGGGCGGCCTCAATTTTTTTGGGGGGGATGGAGTGAGGGCTTAGGCGGGATGGATGGAGGGTATAGGGGGAGTGGGATGGGTAGGACGGATAGGGGG
>JAOACZ010000135.1 GCA_026417575.1 bacterium
GTCCTGACCATGCACGGCATTCGTCCACACAATCGTAAACGGCCCGGTTGCCGCCGTTCCCCAGTGCGGATTGCTCGTGTCCCACGTGCCACTCCCCCCCTGACTCACACCATTCCCAGACCAGTAGTAATCAACGTTCACACTCAGCACTGGCAGCGCCGCCAGCATCACTATGATCCCTGCCATCCATCTTGCTGTTTTCATCACGTGCTCCTTACTTTTATTTGTTACCAACCATGTGCCATCATTTCGCGTGACCATTATACCTCCAAGTGCGGCCAGTTGTCATGAATAAAAACGCTAGCGCGGAGAGTGATTAGCACAAAATGTGCATCCGCGTGGAGCGGCGGAGCCGCCGCACTCACTGGCCACGGCGCGCGCATGCCGCGCCACCTCCGCGAAGGCCCGCTCAATCCTGCGTCTCGCGCCGGGACAAGTGGCACTGGTCGGCGACCACCGCGCGGAGAATATCGGAGGCGACGGGCGGGCAGCCCTTCATGAACACGTGCTGGCCCGCGGCGGCTTTGGCCCTGCACTTGCCAAGGCAAAACGCCCGCTCCGGCAACGTGGCGTGGCCTTTGCCGATGGCGAAGGTAAGCGGCAGATAGTCGCCCAGTTCCGCATAGTGGCGCTGCAAAAACATCAACATGGTGGAGAGACACGCGCTGCAGGATTCCCTATCCAGCACGTGCACGTCGCGATATTCAAAATTACTCTTCTGCGGCGGCAGCTCAAATGGCGTGATCCACTCGCGCCAGGACGGGGGATCAATCTCCATCTGCGCGCAGTCAATGACGCCGAAGGCGCGGTGCGCGGCGAGCCGCAGGTGCGCGATGTCGCGCGGCTCATAGCCCATCAGCACAGCAGCCACCGCACCGGCAGCCAGCACACTGTCGCTGGCCACCATTAACCCCGGGTGAAGTTGCGAGCCGGCGCTGGCCACCAGCCCTTGCATGCCGGTTGAGCCATCCATCAGCGCCAGGTGCGGCGCGAGCACGGCCGCCATGTCGGCGATGGCCAGATCGAGCGGCTTGACGCCGGGAAACGCCGGGCACGGTGGCAGTTGATGCAAACGCACTTTCTCGCGCCCGCGCAGGCAGCCCTTCATGTTTTTCAGGCCGAGGCTGACGCGGCAATGCATGTGCGTCTTCATCACCGGCAGCGACACGATGTAGTCGAACTCCGCCACGGCGGCGCTGATCATCAGATGATCGAGCACGACGCCATTGGGAATTGGTGTCTTGCGCGCGGGCAGCGCGTCAAGATCGAGCACAGGCACGTGGCGCTCACGCGCGACGGCAGCAATGCCGGTGGCTTCGAGGCATTCAGACGGCGTGACGCCGAGGATCGTGCCCTCACCGATGCTGGCCCGCGCACCGTCTGCATCAGCGAAATTAACTACCATCCAATGCACGACGGTCTCGGCAACTTTGAGTTCGTTGAGCTCTACAACTATGGCCCTGCACCAGTCGATCTCACCCAATGGAGCCTCGAAAATAGTTCCGGCTCCCGTTTCGACATCTCCCAAGAACTCATGCTCTCACCCGGCCAGTGTGCTATCCTCTGCCGCGACCTATCTTCCTTCACCAATTTCTATTTCACCGGAGCCCCAGCCCTCGGTAACCTGCCTTTCGACCTCAGTAATCGCCGTGACGCCCTTACCTTGCGCGCCTGGGACGGCCAAATCGTAGACCGCGTCAGCTATGAAGATACCGCCCCATGGCCAGTCCGCGCCGACGGTGACGGCGCTACCCTAGAACGACTTAGCCCAACTGGCGCCGGCTCCACTGCAACCAACTGGGCTCCCAGCCCCGGCGGCGGTTCCCCTGGCGCGCCTAATGGCCCCTCCGCTCCCGCTATCCTCGCCCTCTGGCACGACCCACCAGTACCCTCCCCCTCCCACCCCGTCACCATCTTCGCCCGCTCCACCAACCTCCCCAACCACTGCCTACCAGTGCCCTGATTCATTGCGCCTTCCACTTCACTACCTCGTCACACCACCTCACCGCTCTCCACCGCCTTTGTTGTCCATTTCATCCCTCTCCTAATGTTACTTTAGTTGCTAGCGCTCACTTCTTCCCCTTCCCCTGCCGTGTTCCTGTGGGCTCCTCGTGTATTTGCTTTCGAACAGGTTTTAAGCTATAATAAAGAAAAAGTTGTAAGTCCCTGTACACTCATGCTGCCCCGCCCCTCCGCACTGCCTTGCCTTACCGCGGCCCTTCTTGCCGCCAGTCCTCTCTACCCATCCCTTGTCATCAACGAACTCCACTACAATCCCCCGGGCTCAGGTGATGCTACTGAATTCATCGAGCTCTTCAACACCAACTCCTCACCTGTAGATCTGAGCGGATGGCGCATGACTGATGGCGTCACCTTCACCTTCCCCGCTGGCGCCAGCGTGCCCGCCCATGGCTTCCTCGTCCTCGCTAAAAACAACGCCGCCTTTGCTGCCGCATACCCCCATGTCACCAATGTCTACGGACCCTACGACCCCACTAGCCTGGCCAACGAGGGTGAACGTGTCGCACTTAGCGACTCCGCGGGAACTCTCATCACTGACCTTACTTACGACGACGCCCCTCCTTGGCCTACAACCCCTGATGGCGATGGCCCCTCACTTGAACTTATTAACCCTTCCTTAAACCCCAACGACCCCGCCAGCTGGGCCGCCAGCTATGCCTACGGTGGTTCGCCAGGCGCTACTAACTCTGTCTTCATCAGCGACACGCTCGCTTTCACTGTCTTGCGTGAACCACGTTCCCCCCCATCTTCCTCCAACGTCATTCTCTACGCCTATTTCACCAGCGGATCTCCTTCCAACCTTACTGCCTACTTCTCGACGCCCTACGGGTGGACCTCCGCAGCCTTCTTTGTCACCGGCCCCAATTGCTGGTCGTGTACGCTCCCTCCTCAGCCAGACGGTTCTTGGGTCTTCTACCTCGTTCGGGCTACCACCTCCAATAACTTGTCTTTCTCGTTCCCACCCCGCGCTACAAACCTCTACCGCGTCCTGGATCAGCCCTTCCGCCCCCGCGACCTCATTATCAACGAGATCATGTACGCCAGCGCAGTTGAGGCACATCCCACCCCGTATGAGTACGTCGAGTTGCTCAACACCTCCTCGCGCACTCTTGATCTGGCTGGCTGCACCTTTGAAGAGTTTCGCTTGCCCACAAACACTTTTTTGTTGCCACCTGGCTCCTTCGCTGTCATTGCTGACAAGCCCGACGTTCTCTCCAATGTCTACGGGCCGTTACCCCGCGTTCTCCCCCTCAACATTGGTCTGTCTGACAACGGCGAATCTCTCCGCCTCCTCTGCCCAAATGACACTCCGCTGTGCGAATTCACTTACGACGACGAACCCCCCTGGCCTTCACTCCCGCGCAGTTTTGGCCCCTCACTTGAGTTGCTTCACCCAGCAGCCCCACTCAATTCCCCCAGCAGTTGGGCCGCTTCCTCCGCATTCGGTTCGCCCGGTCTGCCCAATACTGCTCTGACAAACCACCCCGTTGTCTCCCTCTCTTCCATCACAACCCTCCCAACCCCGCCACCCCCAAATCAACCTTTCTCTATCCTCGCACACATCCCCGCTTCAACCACTATCCTCGCCGTCACCTTGTACTATCGCACCAACGCTCTTATCACTTTCTCTACCCCCATGCACGACGACGGTCTCCACCACGACTGCCTACCCTCTGACGGCATCTTCGGTGCCATGATCCCGCCCCTGCCTCCTAATCGCACCCTCTGGTTCTACCTCCGTATTCTCCTCCCAAACTTCCAAGAACTTATCATCCCTCCGCCTTCTCCTTCCTACCCAGCTTCGCCCCAGCTTACCGTACGTCTCTCAAACGGAGGCCTCGCCACTACCGTCACCCCTCTCCCTACCTGGCAACGCTCATCATCCCTCGGTCAGGCTACCTCAAGTCGCCTCTACCTTTACGCCGAAAACGCCGGCCAGCTCTTGATTGACGACGTCTCCATCACCTACGACTCACAACAACATGTCACAAACGGTACCTTTACTCACTCCATTGCTGGCTGGGTCAAGGTCGGCAACCACGCCGACTCTTATTTCGACCCCACCGATGGTTACTCCGCCACAGGCTGCCTTCATCTTGTTGCTGCGGGCACCGGCACCGGCGCCTCTCAACACCACGTCCGCCAGGACCTCACTCCTCCGCTCCTCCAAGACGGCCGCCTTTACAACCTTTCCTTCGCCTACCGCGCTGTCCCTCAACCACCGCTCACTAACTGGTTCTGGCTCCGCATTGCGTCTAATGGGCCGCGCACCGTCTGCATCAGCGAAATTAACTACCATCCAATGCACGACGGTCTCGGCAACTTTGAGTTCGTTGAGCTCTACAACTATGGCCCTGCACCAGTCGATCTCACCCAATGGAGCCT
>JAOACZ010000141.1 GCA_026417575.1 bacterium
GCCTTCTGCCCATCGCTACAATCACCATCACAAAGCAGCACGTGTCTATGCAACCTTCTCCCTACCGCTCCCACCTCCCCCCCTCGAGTACACGCATCTCCGCCAACATCCCTACCCCTTCAAATGCCGAGCGTTACCTCCTAACTCATCCAGACCCGGATCTATCCCCCACCTCCTCCCCCCCTCCCCCACCATCACCCGGAGGCGCTTCTCCCCCAGCCACTTTCTATCCCATCTATTCATGCCGCAATTATATCCACTCCTTTTTCCACCTGTCAACCTTCCTCGCCACACAATCCGTGAAACCCCATCTCATGGACGGGCACCGACCCCGCTGCCCGCCTACCCACTCGAACCCCCCTGCACGAACTCAACCGTCCCTCACCGCCATTTGCAATCAACAAAAATCGTCGATTAGACCCCTGTCGCTTTTCTGTCGTAATCCCACTTCAAACCATGCTCACCCGCACTTCACGCGAACCCCGTTTTATGGACGGGCACCGGCCCCGCTGCCCGGTCCATGCGCACACACGCATGCGAGCTCCCGCCCTACCCTCGTTCAACGTGAATTTTCGATGTTGAATCTTAAACCCCCGCCCCTCTTGACCTCATGCCTGCATTCTGCTACAGCCTTCAACACGACCCGCCACACGCCGCTTGCGCGAACGTTGTAATCACAGCCTTGGAGGACACATGAGATTGCATGAGCGCGTCCACTCTTCCGCGCCCACTCTGCCGCGCCCACTCTGCCGCGCCGCTAATTTCCGCCTGATCGTTGCTGCTGTGGCGCTCATGTTCTCGCACTCGATGAACAGTTCCGCCGCGCCAGCCTCGTTTCACGTTGTTCAGTGTACTGCATCCAATGCGCCGCCGTCGCTCGCCGCCGCCATCACGCGCGCCCAAGCCCTTCATCCCAGCGAAGATCGTCCCGTCCTTATTCAACTAGCGCCGGGCGTCTATCAGGCGCATGATCTGCAATCGGGGAAACACAAATCCATTTGGCGTCTTGATCTGCGGCACATCTACTTCGCGGGCGCGGGCTACGAGTTCACGCGGATTGTGTGCGGGCGCATCATCGTTGATCCGGACGCGGTCACGGGCTTCCGCGACGTGCAGCTTGACGCGGTGGTGGAGCTGGGCGACAGTTTCCTGCCGGTGCACAACGTGCAAGTGCGCGAGGTGGAGATGCGCGACGGCCAGCTCGACGGCCTGTGGCGCGACGCGGCGGGCGCGGTGCATTTGTCGCGCATGTCGGCTGAGGAAGTGGCGGCGGCTGTGCCGTGGCGTGACATCCACGGCTCGGCCGTGGCGCAGCTGTTCTCCAATATCTTCCTGTTGACCAACCAACTGCTTCACGCCGCGCCGCCACGACTCATCTCTCCGCCCACGCGACTCCTCGCCCCGCCCGACCCCGACGCCAGCAACACGTTTGTCTTGAAATCCGGCGACACGATGACCGGAGCGTTGCGGCTTCCACAACTCTTCATCGGCCTCACGAATGCCCGCTATAAAATCTCTGGATGCAATGCAAATGAAGCAAACGGACTCTACTACGCAACCGATTTGTTTTGCGATGGGGTAACCGTCTTCGGCAAACCTGACCGAACTGCCTACATGTTTCGTCGCAACTACTCGGCGGGCTACGCGGCCTCGTTAGCCAAAGTACCCAAGCATTGGGTCGTCGCTGCCACGTTGACATCGCAGGCGATCTACTGCTCGTCCGGGTTGAATTGGGAGCCCACGCCGCCTGGGGGCCTATGGTCAAACAACGCGTACATCGAAGATATAAGTGGGGCGCTTGCGCCGCGCGCACATTTTGGAGGGGCGCGCATCGAGAGCGTGGCGGAAGGCATCCTTTCGAATGACGCCGTGACCGTGGGCCAGATGGTTGCCACGCAAACACGCTTGGAGCACTACGTCCAGAACGTCGCCAGTTCTCACGTGACGCACGTGCAGTTCATATCAGCGACGAACTACCTCTTGCACTGTATGGAAGAATCCGTGAATCTCCTGCGCGAAGAACAGGGGCTAACTCAGGCATTCCTTCTCACGTACGTTGACACGCAGGACGCGGCGCATTTTGCCGCCGCCACGAACGCCAGCGCGGCCTACGCCGACACGCGCTTTTTGCAGCTCGCGGGCGGCACGCTGACGGGTGATCTGGTTCTGGCGGGCGGGGCGGCATTGCGCGCGGCCGTCCGCGGCACCAGCAAACATGCCGTGCTGGCCAGCATAGCCACTGCCAGCGGCAAACGCGTCACGGCCACCAATCTGGTCGAGGCCTTTGCCGATGACGGCTTGTACGGCGGGGCGGCGGTGGTCAAGCTCTATCCCCACACCCGCCGCGCGGACGGCGACGCCTACGTTGACGCCTCCGGCACGCAACTCCGCAATGTCGC
>JAOACZ010000175.1 GCA_026417575.1 bacterium
TCCGGATACCGCTCCGTAAATGTCAGCATGTTTCGCACATCCGCCCCGCGAAAACTGTATATCGCCTGCGCATCATCCCCCACCACACACACATTCCGATGACCACTCGCCAACAAATCAATAATCTCTCCTTGGATCGCATTCGTGTCCTGATACTCGTCCACGAGAATGTGAACAAACGTGTCCGCTAGCTCCGCCCGCACCGACGCATGCTCGCGCAGCAAACCCAACCACCCAGTCAGCAAATCATCATAGTCCATTACCTGTAACGCACGCTTCCGCTCCGCGTAGCGCGCCAGCACCCGTGCGATGTCGTCCACTACCGAAAAAAACATCGGATAACGCCGCCGTACCGTCTCCTCTAGCGGCAGCAGCGTGTTCTGCATACATGATGAGATCCCCACCAAAACACTCTTGCTCGGAAATCGCCGCTCCGTTGTCTTCACGCCCAGCTCGCTCACACACGCCCCCAGCACATCACTCGCGTCCTCCCGATCAAGTATCGTAAACTCCGGGCTGATCCCTAACCTACCCGCGTACTTCCGC
This sequence comes from bacterium, assembly GCA_026417575.1. GTDB lineage: Bacteria > Auribacterota > UBA3054 > UBA3054 > JAPLST01 > JAOACZ01. The sequence continues at coordinate 547 of JAOACZ010000175.1, forward strand.
AAAATCCGGTTGGCTAAATGATGAAACGTCCCACCCCACACACTGCTCGTCTCGTGCTGAATCAGCATCTGCACACGGTGCAGCATCTCCCGCGCAGCACGATTCGTAAACGTCGCAAGCATGATCCGCGACGGCGGCACCCCTTGCCCCACCAACCACGCCAAACGATACGTCAACGCGCGTGTCTTCCCTGTACCCGCACCAGCTACCACCACCATCGGCCCCCCTGGCGCCGTCACCACCGCATACTGCTCCGCGTTCAGCTCCCCTGAAAAGTCAACCCCTGCCCCCAACCGCCTCGCTTTCAGCGTAAACGTCCGCATCGCTCATCTAGTATACCAGAACGCCTCAACCCATCTTAACCCTCCATTCATCCCATCACACATCTTCCCTTACCCACTTTCACCAACTCTGCGCACCTCCCTCGTGAATCCCATACATGTCCCATTTCTGGAGGGTCGCCGGCCTCGGCGACCGCTATCCCGCTCGCTCACACCTCCCAGGCCACACGCATTCACTGTTTGTCCTTCTTCTGGAGCGGCACCAGCCCCGGCGACCACTCCCTCACACGAGCCCATCCCGCACAAACCCAACTAACTCCAACCACTCTTCCCCTACCCACTTTCACCAGCCCCACGCACCACACACGCCAACCTCACCCTATGGACGCCCACCGGCCCCCGCGACCGCCTCGCCACACAAACATACCCCGCCCAAACTCAGCCAACTCCAACCGCCATCCGCAATCAACAAAAATCGTTTTTCACATCCCGCACACTAACCGCGACACCCGCTTCTTTCCTCCACGTCCGCCCTCCACTCTATCCACCCTATCAGATGGCCCATCCCTGCGCTCTCGCCGGCCTCTCTTTTCCAGACTTGCCTCTCATTGCTCCCCACCGACGAAAACAACCGCCTGAAGTGAAACTTACGTCCCTCCTTAATTGCACCCGCCGCAGCTTCGCAACTACGCACCTGGTCCTCGTGCGTCACCATCACACTGCGCAATGGAGCTTGATACCACGCCTCCCACCGTACCTCGCGACCTTAGCACTTCTTCCCTGCCCACCTGGCTGGCTGCATCTCCCCGCTCCGCCGCTTCAACTACACCCAGCACCACCACCAAGCACACGCCCGGCAGGCGCGCACTTTTTCGCCGCTAAACTGCCTCACTCCTCGCTGCCGCCCCTGGCGGATGTATCGGCACCTCGACCGTAAAGGTTGTCCCTTCGTTCACCTCACTCGTGACAGAAACAGTACCGCCGTGCAGGCCGATGATATGCTTGACGATCGAAAGACCAAGCCCCGTTCCGCCATGCCTGCGTGCCCGTGATTTATCCACAGTGTAGAAACGCTCAAAAATTCGGGGCAGATGCTCCGGGGGAATGCCTATCCCCGTATCTTGCACACTCATCCGTAAATTCTCGCCCACCCGCGCCAGGCGAATCGTAATGCCCCCCTGCTCCGTGTACTTGATCGCGTTGTCAACAAGATTTACCACCACTTGGTTGAAACGAAATGGATCAACCAGGACGGCCGGCAGATCCGGCTCCGCTTCTATCGTACACGTCAGATGTTTCTCACGCAGCTGCGGCTCAAACATCTTGACCACACTATTCACAAGCGCGCGTACATCGGTCGCTTCCCGCTGCAAATCGTTGCGCTGCTCCAGTGCCGAAAGCGTCAACAAATCTTCCACTATGGCAATCAAGCGATCCGTGTGCCGCCGAATGATCTCAAGATAGCGATTGTGCCGCAGCGCCGCCTCCTCCTCTAGCGTCTCCACAAACCCCTTGATCGCTGTCAGCGGCGTGCGCAATTCATGCGACACATTACTTACAAAATCACGCCGCATCCGCTCCACCCGCTTCAATTCCGTCACATCATGCAGGGTTACCACGATCTCGCGCGAACCGTTCAGCGGGTTAACGTTGCATAAAAAATGTTGGTCCCCTATCTGCACATCCCCGCATTGGCGCACCCCTGTCGCACGTGTCGCCTGCACCATATCTACCAGCGTCGGCACGCGCACACACTCCCACACATGCGTCCGCCGCGACGGTGGTACAAGACTCAACCGCGCAAAGCTCGCATTCGCCAGCAAAATCCGATCTTCCTCATCTATCACCACTAGCGCCTCCCGCATCGCACTGATCACCGCGTCTAACTCCGCATTGCGGCTCGACAGTTGGTCCACCACATCCCGCACACGCCGCGTCATTTGATTAAACGCCGCCGAGAGCTCCTCTAACTCCCGCGTGCCCGGTAAATCCAGAAATACATCAAACTGCCCCTCTGTAATTCGCCGCGCCGCCCGGCTCAACTCACGTACCGGGTGCGCCAACCGCTGCGCCAGAACCGCCGCCGCCACCCCCGCCACCAGCACCAGTAGCGTAAAGATCACGAGCAGTTCCCGTCGCGCCAACCCCACTAGCCGCCCAATCGAGTACCGTGGCGCACTCGCTCGCACTACTGCTACCACCCGCCCCTCCCGCTTCACTGGCAGCGCTACATAATGCATGTACTCCCGCAGCGTCTCACTAAACCGCGTCACAACGCCGCGCTCCCCACCTAACGCTACACTTACTTCCGGACGCCTGGCATGATTCTCCATCGTCGCCGGATCCGCATGCGAATCAGCCAAAACCACACCATTCGTGTCCACAATCGTCAGCCGTACCCCAGTCGCCTGCCCTAACTCCGTCACATCCGCTTGCATCTGACTCGGTTCCGCCCGCCACGCGCCCCCCACAAGCCCTGCACTCGCCGCCCGCGCCATGCTCTCGAGATGCTTCTCCACCAACCCCTCGTAACGCCTCTGAATCGTCCCAAACGTGATCCATAACGCCACTACGGCAAATACCGCCAGAATCAGCAAAAAACCCGAAAAAATCCGCGTAAACAGCGTTAATCTCATTCTTCCACCTTGTACCCCACTCCCCGCACATTCTTGATTAGTTCACCCGCCGGCCCAAGCTTTTCACGCAGGTTCTTAATGTGCACATCCACCGTCCGATCAAGAACGGCTTTCTCCGTCCCCCACAGATGATCTAAAATCTGCTCGCGCGAGAACACCCACCCCTTCCGCTGACACAACAAATGCATTATCCGAAATTCCGTCGTCGTCGCCTCAATAGGCTTGTTGTTCACCAAAATTTGATACGTGTTGCCATCCACTACCACATTCGTGCCCACCCGCACCACCTTGCTCGTCTCCTGCACGCTCATTTGCCGCCGTAACACCGCCTTCACACGCGCCACCAGCTCTCGCGGCGAGAATGGCTTCGTTACGTAATCATCCGCCCCTAACTCAAGCCCTAATACCTTGTCGGCTTCTTCCGTCTTCGCCGTCAGGATGATCAACGGCACATGCGCTGTCTTCGCATCCGCCTTCAGCGCTCGACATACCTCATAACCGTCCGCATCCGGCAACATCAGATCCAGTATTATCACATGCGGAATCTCGCTGCGCAGCGACGCCAAAAATGACCCCGCATCATGATACTCCCGGACCGAAAAATTCGCCTTGCGCAAGTGTAACGCCGCTAACTCTGCTATGTCTTGCTCGTCATCTACTACCGCTACACGTTTCTTCATCGCGCCTTTCCGTGTTGAAGTGATTCCCTCTCATTAGTATACCAAAACCACCCCTCACCCTATCCTTTGCTCATAACGACGGTGTAAAGTCCATGTTAAGCTCCTGTGAAGCCTTCCTCCACTCGCTCTGCCTCCCCTTGCCTTCGTCGCTTCCCAGCAACAACTCTCCCACTTCCTCCCCTCGCAAACGCAAATTTGCTATAATCTTAACGAGAAGAGTGCAACCCCATTCCCAGACTCGTCTTCCTGTACCATGCCCCATCTGATCTTCCTCATCCCTAACTCTCGTCGCGGTGGCTCCTCAGCCTCCCTCGCCTCGTTCCTGCCAACTCCTCAGCTACCACATTTCCAACCCTTACCTGCTTCCTGATCCCCATGCGCTCAGCTCCCTTCATCCTCTTCTTTTTCCTCATCCCGGTACTTCTCACACGCGCAGACGGCACGCCTCGCCCCACCCCCCTCGGCCCCGGCATCCCCGCCAAAAGCGACGGCATCTTCTTCTTCTCTTCCCCAGCCCACCCCTCCCGCGTCATCGTCGAACAATCATGGCTCGGCGACGCTCGCATCTGGCGCTATTCCGCAGGTCGCTGGTCCCCCTTCCAGCTTTACAAAGGCCTCGGCCAGTGCTTCTCACCCCTCATCTTCGACTTCGACGGTTCCTCCAACTACGTCCTCTATGTCGGCTCCTGGGAACACAGTGCTGGCATCTACCAAATTCCCCTTTCCAAACGTCTCCTCCCCTTCGATAGCCTCACAACCATCCCCGAAAGCTCCACCTGCGGCCGCATCTTATGCTTGCGCGCCGCACCCGCCCGCGGCGACGGCCGTCCACGCCTCTATGTCGCCAGTGAAGGCCCCGGCGGCGGCCTCTATGAATTTACCAAAATCCCCGGTACCTCCGCGTGGTCCTTCCTTAAAATCCATACCGGTAGCGTCGGCGAATTCGCTATCGGCGACGCCCGCGCCGATGGTATCACCCGTATCTACGCAGGTGACCGCGCCCCCACTGGCCTCCTCTATGAGTTCTCCTGGAAAACCAATGCCTGGCTCAAATCCATCCTCTGCCCCGCTCTTACCAACATCCTCACCGTCGCTATCGGCGACGGCCGCGGCGACGGCATAAACCGCCTCTACGTTAATGCCGCCAACGCCTCCTGGGAAATCTCCTTCCTCTCAAATACCTGGCACGCCCTCCGCATCGGCCGCCCCGGCTCGCGCTACTACATCGTCCCCGCCCGTACACCCGCCGGCCCCCGCGTCTACTCCTCCCTCCAAGCCTCCGGCCCCTGCGAATGGCTCTGGCGCAAAACTGGTTGGCATGAACAATCACTCGACGCCATCACCTCCGCCACCGGCGGCATTGCCGTCGGTGACGCCCGCGGCGATGGTGTCCCACGCCTCTACATCGCCAACGGCAACCGCCGCAAAACTGGCGCCGTCATCTGGGAAATCCCCTTGCCCACCCACTAGCCTTCCACTCGCCCCCTCCCCCCTCCTCTCTCCTCGTTACTGCGTCGCCTGCCCCCAAAGTCACCATCCGTTCGCGCCTCGTGCCGGCAGCGCAAACACTGCGAGGTCACGCTTGATTCAGGCTACAATTCTGTCCGGGGTCAGGCCTAAAATTGTAACTTAACAACGCATCGCCATCAGCGTTCCTGCTGATGATGATATGAACCCGCCGTTCTTTCAACCACACATGAGAAATATCCTCTTTGGAAGCGTACAATCCTCCCTGCCTACCTTGCACGCGAAAACACGCCAGCGCGAAATTCACACCCCCCACCGGTGTGGCAGGTCGCCGGCCTAGGCGACCGCTATCCCGCCCGCTCACACCGCCCAACCTCACACACACACTTCCACCATTCCCCCTTCCTGGAGGCACTCCGCCCCGGTCCCCACAATCCCGGGCGAACCCGCACCGGCGCGAAATTCACACGCCCCCGCGCGTATGGAGGAGTACCGGCCTCGCTGCCCGCTCCATTCGCACACTTTCTCCACCGCCCCTCACGCGCTTCACCTCACATCACAACCACCCACATTCTGGACGCTCGCCGGCCTCGGCGACCGCACCTCGCACACGAAATCGCCCGCCGAAAAATGCCCTGTCACTCGCCATTTCTTGTCATTTGCAAACAACATTTTCCGTCGCTTGATGCTCCTTCTTCACGCTTGCTGGCCGAAGCGACCGCATCCATGCAAAATTCGCAACACCCCCGCCCTCACCAAAACGTTCATGCGGCCAAAAACGTCGTCTGCAAACGACAAAATTTGTTATTCGAACGACTGCCCCCCTACTCGCCTCACGTGCACGAGCTGACGTGCTCGCGGCCGACATCCTGCGTGACCAACCGAATTCTTGCAGTTACGCGTTACGTGAAGCGAATGCTCCACTGAGCGCTTTCCCCACCGCCCCCGCGCCGCCGCAGCCCTCCCCACTTCCTGCTAGTCGCCGCATCTAGGATTCCCACTTCCGGCGGCTGCGCCGCCTGCAGCCCGCCACCGGCGGGCGGACGCGGCACTCCGTGCCGTTTGCAGCCGCGCCCCAGCGCGGCGGACACGCCCGCAAGGCGTTTGTCACGCGGCCTCCGGCCGCTTGCAGCCGCGCCCCAGCGCGGCGAACGCGCCCCCAGGGCGCTTGTCACTTCTCTCACTTTTTACGCACACGTCTCGCGAGGTGCGCGATTCCCCGCGCGATATCCGCCGCGTGCCGGCGCCGTTTTGCCGCTACCTCAGCAGGTACATACCCCAAATCTTCTGCGACGTAACACATA
>JAOACZ010000179.1 GCA_026417575.1 bacterium
AGATGTGTATAAGAGACAGCTCTTCACCCTTTCCCGCAATCCAACAAGTTCCGTCCACAACCGCTCCCCCCAGCACCCCCATCCACCTGCTCCCCCTCCCCACGCCCCTCTACCACCACCCCTGCACAAACAAACCCAGCCGCTGCTCTACCTCTCTCTCCTCCCTCGCCACCCCACTCCCGCAAATTCCACAAAACGCTCTCACCACACTACCCTAAACCTCGCTCACCACCCCCGCCATCTTCCAACACCAACCCGCCTCAACCACATCTTCCCCACTCCGTCGCCCTTCCCCTTTCACCTCTCTCGTCACCGCCCCGATTTCGCCCCTCACCTCCGCCCTCTCACCGTCACCATCCTCGCATTCCCCCTCATTAAACCCCGCAAAACAACCGGGACTTGCTTTTTTTTCCAAATTATGCTATCATGGTGTCCCATCGCTCGATGGCTCCAACGTGCGGTTTGTGGAACTGGAGCTTTTTGAACAGACCTAAAGCGTCAACGCGCACCGGCGGCACACTGCCGCTCATGCGCACTAGCCCAATTCGTGGGAGATTCGTATGGACACGTACCGTGTCACCAACGCTCGTTCCGCCGCACGATGGTCCTTCCTCGTTGCGCTCATCCTAAGCGCTAACACCCACTTCCTCGCCGCGCAACCCATCTCCAACATCATCGCCGACATCGTCATCGCCGGCAACCAGCGCGTCGATACCCAGGTCATCCGCGACCTCATCCAAACCAAACCAGGCCAGTTCTACCTCCCCGATCTCGTCAAGCAAGATACCGAGCGCTTGATGAAAAGTGGCGACTTTGACGCCGTCAATGTCGAACTCGACCAGGTTGATGGTAAAGTCCTCCTCACCTACCGCGTCACAGAACGCCCCCTCGTCAAAGCTATTCGCATCGAAGGCGCCCAAGCCATCAAGCTCCGCAAAATCCAAGACGAACTCTCCACCAAAGTCGGCCAGCCCCTCAACCAAGCCACCCTCAAAAACGACCTCGAACGCATCCGCAAACTCTACGCTAACCGCGGCTACGCACAAACCATCATTAACTACGAAACCCGCGACGCCGCCGATGCCACCGGCAGCACCGTCATCTTCAAAATCAAAGAAGGCTTGCCCTCCTACGTCAAAGAAGTCCACGTCAGCGGCAATAAAAACATCAGCACCACCCGCATCACCTGGGTCATGGAAACCAAGCCCCGCTTGCTCATCCTCTTCCGCAAAGGCGTCTTCGATGAATACACCCTCAAAGAAGATATCTGGCGCATCACCGAACTCTACCAGAAAGCCGGCTTCGCCGAAGTCAAGGTTGACTACGAAGTCAAGCCAACCGCTGATCGCGCCGGCCTCGCCGTCTTCATCAAAATCACCGAAGGCCTCCCCCACTTCGTCGGCCGCATCGTCATCCGCCAGGCCAAACTGCGCGGCTTCCTCGCCACCAACCTCTTCTACGAAGTCGAAATGTACAAAGGTGGCATCTTCTCTCCCCAGGCCGTCGAAAAAGACACCGAAAACATTCAAAATTACTACCGCTCCCTCGGCTATGCCAATGTCGCCGTAATCCCCAAGTCTGTCCTCGCACCCCAGCCAGACCCCACCAAGCGCGTCGTCGACGTCTACTTCGAAGTCAAAGAAGGTTCCCTCTATGACTTCGGCAACGTCGTCATCACAGGTAATAAACGCACCAAAGACCTCGTCATCCGCCGCGAACTCAATATCCTCCCAGGCGACCGCTACAATTATTACCGCCTCGAAACGAGCCGCCAACGCCTGCTCAACCTCGACTACTTCGAAAAAGTCGATATCCGTGAAGCCGACAGCAAAACCCTCCCCAACGCAAAAGACGTCTACATCAACGTCGCCGAAAAACGCACCGGCCGTATCGGCTTCGGCGCCGGATACTCCTCCGTTGACCAGTTCGTCGGCTTCGGCGAAATCTCCCAGGCCAACTTCGACGCCCTCAACTGGCGCAACTGGTTCGTCGGCGGTGGCCAAAAAGTCCGCTTGCGCGCCGAGGTCGGTAACCGCCGCCAGGATGTCGTCTTCAGCTTCACCGAACCCTACTTCCTCTACGAAACCCTCCGCGGCCAAAAAGTCAGCGCCGGCTTCGACCTCTACTGGCGTAACCACGACTTCCTCGCCCCCGATTACCGCGTCATGCGCTTCGGCGGCGACCTCCGCGCCGGTACCCCCGTCAACTTCTCTTGGGTCCCCCAGCTCGGTAAATACATCGGCTCTATCCGCGCCGACCTCACCGCCATCGGCGAGGTCATCTCCGTTGATGTTGATGACTCCCTCGATTACGGCGACCGCGTTCTGGTTGATTACGCTCGCCGCGTCCGCCGCGTCAATCCTAAAACCGGCCGCATCCACGCCGTCTACCCCGCCTGGGCCTTCGCCACCAAAGACAAATACCTCGAAGAGGATAAAGGCTCCTTCGTCCAATTCTCCCCAGTCCTTACCCTCACCCGCGATACCCGCGACAGCATCCTCCTCCCCACCCGCGGCGGCGAAACAAAGTTGATCGGCAAAGTCGGCCTCGGTTCCGCTATCTACGGATTAACCGAATTGAAACACGCTCACTACTTTAAACTCTTCGAAACCTTCCCTCGCAAGCAAACCTACTTCTTCAGCGGACCCCACGTCCTCGAAACCCGCGGCGCCATCGGCTTCGCTACACCCAATACCCCTCTCTTCGACCGCTTCTTCCTCGGCGGCCCCTACGAAATGCGCGGTTTCGGCTACCGCCGCGCCGGCCCACGCGACTTCTCCGGCGAAAACCCCCTCGGCGGCACCACCAAACTCTTCGGCTCCGTCGAGTACACCTTCCCCATCTTTACCTACAACGACAAATTTAGCATCCGCGGCGCCGTCTTCATGGACGTCGGTAATGTCTGGTGGAAAACTCGCAAATACATCCGCGCCACCCGCAACGGCCTCGGTGACTGGTATCCCTACGAAGTCGAACGCAGCAACATCGGCGAAATTAACTTGAGCGGTGGCGTCGGCCTCCGCGTCCATCTCCCCATCGGCCCCCTCCGCCTCGATTACGGCATCCCCTTCATCCGCGATTCCGAATCGCGTGACTGGACTCCCTTCGAGGGCTTCTCCTTTAACGCCGGTGCCTCCTTCTGATGCGCCCCACTTGGCTCATACTCCCTCCCCTCATTCTCCTCGCCGGCTGCGCCGCGATCTCCAGCGAGCATCTCCATGATGCCGTCAATTTCCAAAGTGACCACGTCGCCATGGCTGTCCGCGCTCAGTACCGCACCGTCGCCGTCCTCCCATTCTTCAACGAAACCCAGTACGCCAACGCCGCCCGGTACGCCCGGCGCGCCTTCTACGGCGCCCTCGCCTCCTACAAAAACTATTCCCTCCAGCCAATCGCCGAGACCGACGCGCGCATCAAAGACCTCCCGCGCAAAACTCTCGACCCCGCCGAGTATCACGAGCTCGCCCGCGTCCTCGGTACCGATTTGCTCGTCTTCGGCTGGGTCAAACGCCAACTCCACTCCTACGGCGTCTTCTACGGTCGTAACGCCGTCACCGTCCGCATCGCCTTCGTCGACGCACGCACCGGTCAGATCGTCTGGGACGCCACCGATTCCCGTTCCCGCCTCCTCATCGGCATCAGTTTCCTTTCCATCCTCAATAACGAGTATCGCTGGGCTCGCGAAATCGTCAACCGTTACGACGAATTGTTCCGCGATATGATGACCGCTATCCCCGATGTCGCTACCATCCCGCAAACCCAGCGCGCTCGCTTGTTCTAACATGCTAACCATGACGAATAACTCGTACGCTGCTACTAACCGCTTACGTCGAAGGAGAAACGGCATGAAGTTTTGGCGCGTAATTGCACTCGCATCGCTAAGCGCATTCGCACTCGTAGCGAACGTTCCTGGCACCAGCGAGAAAAAAATGATCGGTAACTACGCCTACAAAAGCAGCGCCTTCAATGCAACCTTCATCCTCGCCGAAAACCGCGTCATCAGCCGATTCGGCGCCACACCCACCTCCCATCCCGTCGCCGGTAAATGGTGGTACAAGGGCAATAAAGATATGATCATCGCCCGCTTCCCCGATGCCGTCCTCACCGGCATCATCGTTAATCTCAACACCATCACCGGTACCTACAAGCGCCTCAACCGTGCCCCAGAACTGTTCGTCATGGCTCGCACCAACGCCACATTGTTCCACCTAAAAATGGACCTGTGCAAGCCAAAACGCGCTCACGGTGTCGTCGTCTATAACTGGAACAAATCCGTCACCCTCAGTGGCTTCAAAATCGCCGTCTACTCGCGCCTCGCCGGCTTGGGCCGACTCGAAAAGGAACGTGGCAAATTCACCAAACTTGGCTTCTTCACTAGCGGATTGCAGAAACCCTACGACTTCGCCGAAGCCTATCTCCTGCGCGCCTCTTTTACGCCACCCAATCCCCTCCCGGCCCCATTACCCGTGGACGGCACGAATGTCTTTGCCTACGACTTCGCCACCAACGGCTTCCGCTTCCTCGACTGGAGCACAACGAACGACCCGTCCTTCTTCTAAGCCCCTTCTCTAAGCGCTCGCAACCCCCCTCACCTGCCCCGCCGGCCGCCTTCACCCATTCGAGCGCGGCCGCCTCCGCACTGCTTCGGTGAACGTCTTCAGAATTGCTGCTGGCGAATCGCGTGGCGCCGCCGGTACAGCCGCTCACTGAACCCCCCTTCGCGCTCGAAAATGCGCGCCTGTGCTTCAAGTTGCCGCCCTATCAGGTGAATACAAAGGTTCAGAAGCGAAAGCGCTCCATTCGCAGCGCACACCGCCGGATAATCCCGCAGCGGCACAACCACACGTTCACCAACCCTAACATCAGTCCCCTCCCCCCCGTCCCCCCGTCCGTGTCCCCCGTCCGTGACCGTCCGTGTCTGTCCGTGCCCCTGTCCGTGCCCCCCTCCGTCCCCCCGTCCGTGTTCCCCGTCCGTGTCCGTCCGTGTCTGTCCGTGCCCCTGTCCGTGCCCCTGT
>JAOACZ010000049.1 GCA_026417575.1 bacterium
GGGTTGGGGGGGGTGGGGAGAGGGTTTGGCGGTAGTATTCGTAGCAGGCGATCATGACGGCCTGAGCGAGGTTGAGGGAGGGGTGGCGGGTAGCGTTGGGGATGAAGACGAGGTGAGTACAGAGGGCGAGATCGTCGTTAGAGAGGCCGTGGGCTTCGGAGCCGAAGACGGCGGCGGAGGGGGAGGGGAGGGCGGCGTGACACAAGCGGACGAACTCGTCGACGGGGATGGCTGGGGGGAGCGGGGCGCGGCGGGGGCGGGCGGGGAATGCGCCGATGAGGGCACAATTTTGGGCGGCTTCGGGGATGGAGGAGAAGGTTTGAGCGGAGGCCAAGATATCGGAGGAGCCGTGGGCGAGCCAGCGAGCGGCATCGGAATGGGGGTCGCAGTGGGGGCGGACGAAAGCGAGGCGGGCGAGCCCCATAGTTTTGAGGGCACGCGCAGCGGCGCCGATATTTGCGGGCTCGCCCGGTTCGACGAGGATGATTAGCACGACGCGGGGAGGTTATTCGGCTTTGACGGGGATCTGCTTATGGGCAGCTTTGGCCTGGGCAGTTTTGGGCAAGGTTACCGTCAAGACACCGTTTTTAAACTGAGCCTTGACCTTATTGCGGTCGACGGCTTCAGGGAGTGGGATGCTCCTGTAGAAGGAGCCGTAGCTGCGCTCGGAGTAGACGGTCGTGCCACGTTTTTCCTCGTGTTCCTCTTTTTTCTCCCCGGAGATGGTGAGGGCATTACCGGACAGTTCGACCTTGATGTCTTTTTCTGTCAGGCCTGGCAATTCGGCGCTGACACGGTACTCTTTGGCCGATTCGTGGACGGTAATGGAGGGGGAGAAAGTCATGCGCGGCATAGGCAGGGTAGCCGAACCCCAGGAACGGAAGAAGTCATCGAACAAGGCGTTCATCTCGCGCTGGAGGGCGGAGAAGAGATTTTCCGAAGAGGTTCTGGCTGGGGCCTGGGAGCCGCGTCTCCAGGGGATGAGATCAGTGAATGCCATGTGACACCTCCTTGTGGTAGAGTGGGGGGCAGCCGGGGGTAAGGTACACCCGGCTGCGCCACGGGTTAAGAAACTTTGACCTCAATTTTGCGCGGTTTAGCGGCTTCGACCTTGGGCAAGGTGAGGACCAGCACGCCATTACGATATTGGGCGGCGATTTTGGCAGCATCTATTTGATCCGAGACGGTGAAGGAGCGTTCGTACTCACCGGGCTCGAATTCGGAGTAGATGACGTCAGTATTGGGAGCAGCGGAGGGCCGCCCGGCGCGAATGGTGAGGACACCTTGCTCAAAGTTGACAGTGATGCTGTTGGGGTCGACGCCGGGGACATCAGCGTAGAGCTCGAACGTTTCGTTACGCTCGATGATGTCTACGTCTGGGAGGTAAACGGGCCAGTCGTGGGTGCGTTCGACAGTGACTGGGGTAGCGGGAGCGGTTTTTTTGGCAAGGTCTTTCATTGGGACACCTCCTTGAGCGAGCGAGGGGTTAGGCAGTGATAACTTTGATTTGTTTAGGCTTGTCTTCTGGTGCGCGCGGCATGGTGACGGTCAGGACGCCGTTTTTATAGGTGGCCTTAACAGCGTTCTCGTCCACGCGGCAGGGGAGTTCGAACGTGCGGGTGAATTCGCCGGAGAAGCGTTCTTGGCGGTGGATGACGTCGTCCTCAGCGGTTTGCGGCGCGGGACGAGAGCCGCTGATTGTCACTGTGTCGCGCTGGACAGTGACATTAATCTGCGCGGGATCGACACCGGGGACTTCGGCTTCGAGGATGACGGCCTCGTTATTCTGGCGCAGATTGACTGCGGGGAAGCGAGGGGTACGGAGGCTGTCAACCGTGCCAGCGAAGAGGCGGTTGATCTCGCGCTGGAGACGATGGATGTCATCGAAGAAGCTTGAGCGTGGTCCGAAGCCGTACATAACAACCTCCTTGGCGAAGGGTTAAAGGTGGTTTTGCAAGGATCCATTTGGCGGGGAGCAACGCGTGTGCCACAACGCAAGTTACTTATATTTAGGATTTTATTGAAAATGGCAGAAGGGAGAGCGGAACGCAAGGGCACAAAATGCGCCAAAATGGCACATCCTGAGTGCAAGCTGATGGAGGGAGAACGCAGTGGGGCATGGGTGAATGAAGTTGAGGGTGCTGGGCATAGTGTTGGCGGACTCTGATCTGCGAACGTTAGTGGGGTGACGGCTGGCGAGAGGTGCATGTTTCGCAACATACTTGTGAAGGACGTCATGGGGAATAGCGAGAAGAGCTGAGGAGAGTTGAGCAGGGGTTGGTGAACATCGCCTGACGACGTTGGCGTGAGCACGCAGATGGCAGGGGAGTAAATGGAGATTGCCAGTGCAAGAGGAGTTATGGTATAATCAATGCAAGTGAAGCTCGTATGAGTTAGGTAACCAAAGTATGGAGAATGCGTATGCCGTGTGGACGGAAGAAACGCAAAGCGAAAATGAACAAACATAAGAGGAAGAAGCGGCTACGTGCGAATCGTCACAAGAACAAGTAAGGGAGGGGAGAGGAGCTGGTGGCGATGCGCCGCCAGCTCTGCATGGGGGGTAGTATGCGGGGTGTGCGCGGTGGCGTGGGTGGTGCAAGCGGCGACGGGGACGGGGCCTGGTGTGCTTGAGGCGGAGCGGGCGGCGCGGCTGGCGGCGTTACGAGACAGCGCGATGGCGCAGGCGTATTATTTGCGTTCCGCTTATTTGCGGAATATTGTCGCGCATTTAGCGGAGACGGGGCGTGGTCTGCGAGTTGCGCGAGAGCTGCTGTTGGAAGCGGAGGTATATTTGGAACGTGCGTTGGAGTATGCGCCATCGTCAGTGTATCTGTGGTGGGAATATGCAGGGTTGAATCAGGCGTTGGGGCGGGTGGGCAAAGTGATTGGGGCGTACGAACGGCTGAGTGAGTTAGCGCCGAGCGCGGGTGTGTGGACGCGGTTGGGGAACTTGTACGAATTGCGAGGGGAGGCTGACCGGGCTGTGAGGGCGTACCGCCAAGCATTAGCGCTGGAGAGGGACAATGAGGCGTTGCGGGAGCACATCGTAGATGTGTACGTGGAGGCAGGATTGAGGGCGCGGCAGCGTGGGGATGACGAACTGGCGCGGGAGCAGTTGCGGCGGGCACGTGAGGAGCTACGAGGGCTGCCGCACATGGAGAAGAAGGTGCGTTTACGGATGAAAGAGGGGTTGTTATGCGAGTTAGTAGAGGATTACGGAGGGGCGTTGACAGCGTACTGGGCAGCGGCGGCGCTGGATAGTGAGGATGGGGAGGCGATTATGCGAGCAGCGCGGATGGAATTTGAGTTAGGGGAGGCAGCGGAACGGCGGGGGGACGAGGTGCGTGCGGAGGAGCACTATCGGCGAGCGGCGGAGGCGGCGCTGAAAGTAGTGCCGGGGAAGCAGGGGAGTCCGGAGGCGTTGAATTTTGCAGCATATGCGTTGGCGGTAGCGGGGGTTCAACTTGATGTGGCAGAGCAGTTAGTACGGAAGGCGATAGAGCGGGATGCGAGTAACGGGGCATACATTGACACGTTAGGCTGGATTTTATATCGGCGTGGGCAACACGAGGAGGCACTGCGCGCGATTTTGCGTGCGCACGAGTTAGAGGGGGATGACCCAGTGATAATGGATCATCTGGGGGACATTTACTACACGCTGAATCAGCCGGAGAAGGCGCGCGAGTTATGGGAGCGCTCGCTGCAATTGGACGCAGAGAACGTGCGGATTGAGCGGAAGCTGCGCAAGATACGATAACTGAGGATAAGAGTGGGCGAGCTGTGGGAACGTGCGGAGAGCCTGGCAGGGGGGGGTGGTTGTGGTTTGAGAGAAGGGGGTGGGGTGGAGCGTGTACAGGTGATTAGTCCGGCGAAAATCAATTGGTTTTTGGATGTTGGGGCACGGCGTGTAGACGGGTATCACGAAGTGAAGAGCGTGATGCAGATGATTAGTTTGTGTGATGAGATTGAGTGCGTGGCGCGAGGAGATGGCGAAATCGTATTTGAGCATGAAGGTGAGCCGTGCGGGTGTGAGGCGGAGAGGAACTTAGCGGTGCGAGCAGCGAAGGCGTTGCGGGAGTGTGTGGGGGTGGCGTGGGGAGTGGAAATACGGTTACGGAAGCGGATACCGGTGGGGGCGGGGCTTGGGGGTGGCTCATCAAACGCGGCGAGTGTGTTGAAGGCGGTATCCCGGCTGTGGGGTGTAGAGGTGAAGGCGGCGATGTTGCAGGGATTGGCGCGGGGTTTAGGAGCGGACGTAGCGTTTTTTTTAGGTAGCGCGGCAGCGATATGCACGGGGATAGGAGAGTGCACCAAGGCTTTGGCACCGCGGAAGCATTGGGTGGTGATCTGGAACCCGGGTAGGCCATTGGCGACGAGGAGAGTCTACGAGCAATTTGACCGGCGAGTGCGGCCGCATCGGGAGTTGAGCGACTTTGTAGAGGCATACGAAAATGGTGCGGTGGAGCGTCTTGCGGCTGCGGTGTGGAATAACTTAGGGATAGCGGCGGAGGAATGTATGCCAGAGTTGGGAGAGATGCAGGTGCGGATGCGAGGAGCAGGAGCGAAGGCGGTGTGGGTGAGTGGGAGCGGGCCGAGCGTTGTGGGGTTGTGTAGGGACGAGAGGCATGCGCAAAGTTTAGCGAAGTTTCTGAGGGAGGGGGCGTCGAGGGGTGAGCGGATTGAGGTGTGTTACACGTTGACGGAGCGGCCGGAATGAGAATACGGACAGGGCGGCTGGTGGGCGGAAGCGCAGTGATGCTTTTGTGTATCGGTGGGGCGGTTGTGTGGTATGCAGTAGTGTGGCCGGAACATTTTGTGCGGATGGTGGTAGAGTGGCGCTATCCTGGGAGCCGGTGCGAGCTCGCACGGTTTTGCTGGCGAGGGGCGGGTGTGGATATGTATGGGGTGAGTGTGAGTGGGGCGCAAGCACGTGTGCGCGTGGAGATGGTA
>JAOACZ010000180.1 GCA_026417575.1 bacterium
ATGTGTATAAGAGACAGCCCGGGAACCGTGTACTGCGCCCCATCGTACGCCATCCACCGAATCAGCTCTAACGGGCATGTCACCACACTCACGAAACCACGCCCTACGTTCCCTAGGTTGCTTTCCTCTTTCTGCTCCTCCGCTACCGCTACCGCGGCCCCCACTACCATCACACTCAATACCAGTCGCCAGAACACTTTCATCGTCACCTCCATCGTGCCGGTTAACTTATCAGCCTGCTTTCTCGCCTAGTCTACGCTTCTCCTCCTTTCCTGTCAATCTCCCTCGATCCCCTTCCACCGCACTCTCGCCCCAGCTCACAACCCAAGCTCCCTACCGTTCCCCTCATACTTTATCACCGTAGAACGAGCCTATGCCGCTCGCGCAACCATCACGAAAACGCTTCCCCGCTCCCCACTTCTCACAGCACTCCCACTTCCGCCGACTATGACGAATTACGATTCGCCACCTTGATAAACACCGGTGGTTGTAGCGCCATTCCACTGCGCGTGGGCGGGTGAAACCCTTGCCAGAGGCGTGCGGGCGTTCCGTGCCTTCATCACGCGATTGGAAACTCACGATCCAAACCCTATGAAACGAACAACAAGTGAGCAGATCTCACCGTGACGCCCCGACCTGCGCGACGTGCCGCAGCAGTACATCACACCCTCCGCTCAGTCCATACGCCGTGAGCCCCTGGTGCACGGGTCGCTGAACTGGCACACGCATCCGTCCGGCAGATACCTAAGCATCACCCGCGGCAGCGGTGTCCGCGTGATCGGCCGGCGCGTGCGCGTGAACCACGTCGCCTGGCTCGCGCCGCTCCTGGCTCCTCAAAACGCCTACCGCCAGGCCAAGGTGCAGTTTCGCCGCATCCATACACCGCGCGCTGCCCGAACGGTGGCACCGCGCGTGTGTCAGTTTTAGCCGTTTGTCAGACGTTGGCACCTACTCCATAACAAATATAAGCGCACCTATGGCATATCCTCTCATCCCAATCAGAACACGAAGTGCGACATAAAACTCAGTACCCGTATCTTAGTGGGCAATAATACGCCTACTCCTTTTTGATGTGTTCGAAGTGTACGTCATACTTCAGAAATCGTTTCGAAAACTTCATTTCATCTTAATAACGCAATCCGCGCCTTGTTTCGTTTCTTCCATCACCTACCGAGATGCTTCTTCACTTCCTGCCGCAGCCGCATGCTTCATACGCATGTCCAGATAACGCAGATAGAAACGCAGGGCATGGTCCGCCTCCTTCACCTGCCATTCTTCATCAGCGCCATGTTGGCGCTGGTAAGTAGTTTTCTCGTCGCTGCTGAGCGTTTCATCGGGCTCGTGCGCGAGCGATCGATGCAAGTGCACGAGCCAACCGAGATAGAAGTGCGCCTGTTTCTCCGGAACATGCGCTGTGTCAAAAGATACCTTTCGAAGCGGCTTAGTGGCATATCAACATGCAATGGTTACGTCAACGATGCATAAGAACAACATGAGCAGCGTTATATGACGAAAGAATAAATGCCAAGACGCCGCCTCATGACTCAAGAACGCGTCTGGAGCTCTTGGCAAAACCTCGCAAATCAGGTATAGTATTTCCGATTTGGACCTTCTGACTGCGCACAATATTAACTAGTTCCTCGTACCCGCGCGCGCGACCGGGGAACGAGGCTGCGCCAGGTGCCCCTTGCTCTCCGCCGAGTATGCTGGACAACAAGCGAGTTGACCGGACGGCTCCACGACGCGCAGCTCACCGCGTCTCGCAGGTCAACCGCAGCCCCGTTGGGCGTAACCAAGACAAAAGGGCAATCATATGGCTGCACTCGGAAATTTCATCAAAATAGTCGGTTGGATCGTTCTTGCTGTCACTGAGCTTTGGGGATTCTTTCTTTGCTTGGCAATCATTTCAGAAGTGGCTGGTTTCTGGGGCATAGTGGCGGCCCTCATTTTTGGTCCCGTCACCTTTGTTGCTGCCCCCCTCTACGCCGGTTTCGCCTGGGGCATATGGTTCCCCTTCGTATTATGCTATGGTGGAGGCATTGCTGCCGCAATCCTCATTGCCATTGGTGGCGCAATCAGTCGTGAGTAATGGAAACGTTTTCTCCCTATAAATCCTTCGAGAAAGACGCTCCTCCAGCCGGCTTCGCCGTCTCTTTCCGCGCCCCTCAAGCGAGACGTTCCTCGCACGCGTGCGCACATCCGGAAAACGGGGCCGCAACTGGCGCCGCTTCCTCTCCCCCGCGCAGCGCACCGGACAACCCCTGCCCCGTTTCACGCACAAAGAAGACTTGAAATACACGATTCACGGCGCTTACAAATGCCCGCTACCGAGGAACGCGAATGTTGAGCAATCCGCTAAAAGGCTGCGGACATCTTGGAAAAGCGAAATCAATACGGACGGTGACACTCTAGCACAGCGATGTGGTTGCTTCGTGTTCGGCATAAAAACTAGCAAAGGAATTCGCCTTTGGTAGCTAGGACTTGCCGATAAATAAACGCTCCAAGACCAACGTTTTAAGCCCCACAAAATAAATACCTACTTATTGCTCACATAAAAAAATGCACTCCGGTCCCGTTTCTCGTCGCCACACGAACCAACAAGGGCTACCTTGCCACACCAAGCAGGCACGATCGAAAGCATGTTCACTTTGTTGAATCATTGCTCATAAGTGTAGCTCTCAAGCAGCATCCCGAGCTAAAGAATACTCATAAGACGGCATACTTGAGATCGCTGTGTGTTCCCCCCCTCTTTAACACGCCCCGCAGAAGACTCATACAGCAGAAAACCGACTTCAGAAGAGTACTCACCAAAAATCAAGGCCGAGAAATGAGGCGTCCAACTATCGCCTTCGCCTTACTCACACCCGCCGGGGTCGCTATCCGGTGAGGCGAAACGTTCGATAGAAAGGAACTCCCCACCACGATGCCAAGTCAATTGACATGGCGGAAGGCTATTCACAAGGTCCTCGCCTCGTCATTCACAGCACTGCATTACAACAAGATCACCGAGCGAATTATCTCGGAGCGATACCAAACAGCTTGGGTGCTCCCCCGCCCCTACGGTCAACGCTCACACTTCAAATTCAATGCAGCATGACGGGGATTCTTCCCTTCATATCCGCGGGGCCACGCGCACTTTTGCACCGCACGGCGGCGGGGAGGACGGTGTGGCGATCGTGCAAAAATCTCTTCTCCAGAATCGTGATTCAGGTCCTGCGCGCGCAGCGCCACGTCCTGAGTGCCTGATGGATTTTGACCCCAGCGTGATCGCGGAGAAAAAAGCATATGCAGTTTATACGTAGGAAAAGACACGGACACAATCGCGTATTTCGAGTTTATCGATCGCGTGCGCGTGCCGGCGGAGCTTGAACCGGGCAATCATTCGCCGCTGCATCATCTGGCTGTGCGCGCGGCCCGTGCTATATGATCATCGTTTGCTAGAGCCGCTGCGCGTGGCGCACGATCGCCTGCGCACGTCCACGCTGGCCGAGATTCCCCAGACCATGAATCGCGGCGCCCATTGCTTTTGGCTGGTCGTGGAGCGGCGACACGAACCAGAAGACGAAACGCGCGAAGAAGGTGGCCTGCTGGTACGCGTGCCGCGGGTGGTGACGCGCTATCGAGCCCTGCCAACCAACGCTCATCATACCCCCGCGCCGGACGTGCTTGCGTGCTACAATCAGCGCCAGACCGCGAGCGAACAGGGAGACGACCGGCTGAAGAATGACATCTTAACAGGCGCGCTGCCGTGCCCCGGGGCGCATGAATTCGCGGCCAATCGCGTCTATGTGTATTGCGTGCCATGCTGCACAATCTGGTGGAGTGCTACAAGGCGGAGTGCCTCCCGCCGGAGGATCAACCACCGCGGGTGCCGACGCTGGCGCTGCGCGAGTTTGCATGCGCCGCGCGGGTGACGCGGCATGTGCGCACGATCACGCCAACGCTGGCCAGTTATGCGCACGCGGCCGCTGAAACGCTGCGGCACCGGCTCAGCTACATCCTGCGCAACCTCACACGCATCACGATTCCCCCAGTAGCACCCGCCCTTGCACCGGTGATCTACCGGCGGACGTGATCTCACCCCGACAACACGGTCAACAGCTCGCGGCGCAGCCGCCGAGAACCACGGAAAGGTCTGCTCACGCCCACGCATTCGGCC
>JAOACZ010000116.1 GCA_026417575.1 bacterium
GCCCTACATGCGTCAAATACTTGCGGCACGTCGGATACCATTTGTTCTCTCAGGTCATCTCATTCAGCCAAGGCCTACCCACCGCTCTAAGTGTAACCTGCAAAACATGAAACCGCGAACAGCCCGATACGTCAAGCAGAAAATGCAACCGGCTGCATCATCACGCTGTTTCCTGTTGATAGAACCTGGCAGCCCACCTCTCTCACCCTGTGTGTTCAAAGAAAAAAAGGCGCCTGCAGACGAAAGAAAGTGGTAGTTGAAAGGTACTACGCGAACTTACAGTACGCCATCCCCGCCTCTTCACGAGCACCATCGCGAGAAGTCGTTCTCGTACAAAAGAAGTAGGTAGCTGCTCGCATTTCTCGCTCGCTAGATTTCACACGACATCGATAGTAGAATGCACTTGACAAAACAAGGCGGATAAAGGGAAGCGGGCCTCAGTGAGCGTACTTTGGGCAGGCTCTGCGCGAAATCCCTTTACGTTCGACGGTTGTAGTGGGAAGAAGTATTACACGAGCACGCCGCAGCAACTTCCTGGCTTCCCAGCCTGCCAATCTCCATCTCGCCTTGCTACTGTTCGCCTCCTTCCTTCGTAACATTTTCTCTGTTGCGATATGTGATCCGCCTGCGTAGCTGCCAGTAAAAGTCTAGCACGCCCGTTCTGACCATTCACACTACGGTAGAACCCTGCACTTTCCCACGCGCACGAACCAACTGCCACAGGTATTCCGGCGTGAGCGGCAATTTGGTCACCGTGATACCCAGCGCGTTGCAGACCGCGTTTGCAATCGCCGGTGCAACGCCCATCAACGGCTGTTCCCCAAACCCCTTCGCCCCATACGGTCCCCCAGAATAAGGCACCTCTACAACTACTGGCACAATCTCCGGAACGTCCGCTGCGGTCGGAATGATATACGTTGAAAAATGCGGGTTCTTGATCTCCCCGCCCTCACGGACGACTTCTTCGTACAGCGCGTAGCCTATCCCCTGCACCACCCCGCCTTCAATTTGTCCCTCCACCAACGCTGGATTAATCGCTTTGCCCACGTCGTGCGCAGCGATCACGCGCAATACTCTCACTTGACCGGTGAGACAGTCCACTTCCACGTCCGCGATGTTGGTCGCGAACGCGAACACCACATACGCGTCGCCCTGACACGTGGTCCAGTCAAACGCCAACTCACGCGGATGATGCCAGCCACACGCAGCCAAACCTATCCGCCGTTCACCGCACTCTCTCACCACATCGCGAAACGAAAGTCCAGTTGGTGTTCCGTCACGCCAGACCTGCCCGTCGCGCAGACACAACGAGGCAGGATCACACCTGAGTATCTCTCCCGCAACCGCTAGCAAGCGCGCCCGCAACGTCTCGGCTGCGTTGAGTAACGCTGCACCGGACATCGTGGTAGACCGAGATGCGACCGTCGGACCAGAGTCCGGTACACGGCTTGTGTCGGTGGGCAGCATCGTCACTTCCTCCGCTGTAATCCCTAATGCCTCCGCCACAATCTGGCCCAACACAGTACACATCCCCTGCCCGATCTCTGTCGTGCCCACCGCAAACGTGACACTGCCGTCCTCGTTAATGCAAATTTCTGCACCCGTCCGAGCTAACCGCGTGCCTCCCGCACCAAGCCCAACTCCGTACATAATGGTTGAGATCCCTCTGCCACGTGCCACGCGCCCCGTAGTCGTTTGCTCAGTCCCTCGCACCGGCTGCCTTTGCGCTACCTCCAACGCGCGCGTTAATGTCTCCTCCGCGCCCACGCTTTCCGTCAACACTTGCCCGGTAATCGTCGCGTCGCCCGCGCGCAACAGATTGCGCCGGCGGAGCTCTACCGGATCCATGCACAGCG
>JAOACZ010000185.1 GCA_026417575.1 bacterium
GCAATTGTGCCTGCGCCGCCTGGCCGGGGTGTGCCGGCTGATACCGTTGAATTCGTAAAGCCGCTGAAATTCTGCGCGCGGTAGTACACGGCAATGCGCCCGCCACCACCCGCACCCGCCCATGTGGTTCCATTACCTCCATTGGCCGTGAAGCGCCCGCTGCCATTCAGAGTTCCTGTGCGCACAAGAATTGAACCACCCGCGCCGCCCGCGCAATCATTCGCCGTCCCGTGCAACCCGTTGGCACTGATCACCCCGTCCAGTGTCAATGTGTCCGCCACGTTCAGCGTAATCGCGCCGCCGCCGTGACCTGTCGGAGTGCCATTGTCACCGCAGCCACCGCCGGAGCCCAGGTCACCCGGGTAATATTGAGAACCATACGTGCCCCCGCCACCGCCGCCGTTACCATCGCCGCCGCGCCCGCCGTAGCCGCCTCCACCACCTCCTGCACCGCCGCCACCCGCTCCGCCACCTGGCCCGTTCCCACGCTGGAACAAGCCCACGCTTGTGTACCCCTGCCCGTCCGCATGCAACCGCGCCCCCGCCTCCACCACCACGTTGCTCGCAAAAATCACCACCCCCACCCCCAGCCAGTTGCTGTTCACCATGCCCGCCCGGTTCTTGCCCTCACAGCGCACCGCGGAATTCGACCCGACTATCGCAAACGTCCCCGCTACCTCCAAGGTCGAACCGCCCGCCACTGCCAAGGTGGCGCCGTTCCCTACCGTGAGTTCCTGAATTACATACTGTTCTTCTGCCCACGCCGTGTTCGTGCTGATCATCACTACACCATTCGTGATGACCCCCGCGCAAGGATTACTCAATATCACAGCTCCTGCAAGCAGCAATGCTGCCGCAAGGCGCTCATTGCTGCGCTTCCATGTGATCATTACTCACCTCCGCTGAGGGGGGCTAGGCCGCGTTAATCGCGGTGGGGAAAGCTTGTCACTATTTTACCAATTTCTCAGCTCAGCATCAAGGTAGATCCCCCCCGCTGGCAACCAATTTTGCTCCCGATTTCTCTCACCACAAAGCGCACCCGCTCACTTCACAAATGCTGTCCATATTCGCACCTCCCTTCCTCGGTATCACTACGAAAACCAAATCGCCTGCTCTCACCAGCTACCCCTAAGGCTGCCAAAAGCACCTTACCTCTGGTGTGCGTGCTTCCCTAACACTCAGTTGCCTGGGGCGCCAACTGTCAAGCCTTCTTGCATTGGCCGTGCTTAAACTCTGCACCGATTTCCCATGGCGGCAATTCACCTGGCTCTTACACCCAGACCCATCGAGGCAGTCGTTCTCGAAAAATCTTTCGCCAGCGTGTAGCAGCGTTTCCATTTTCGACGCACCCCACATCGAGCGGCGGAAAAGAACCCCGTCCAGTCTCACACGGTCGCGGCACATCGTCTCGCAGACATCCCCGCGATCCGCCGCGCGCGCTGTACGACACTACCGCTCTAACAGCGGAGGAAAGGGAGCCACCCCGGCAACGTCGCTCTCCACCAGGGCGATCTCTTTGCGTCCGGCGCAGAGCACATCTATGTTGCTGGGAGCGGTGATCCTGCCGATGGCGGCAAGCGCATCGCAGTCCCGGCTCCACACACAAAGTTGCACGAGTACGGCGCCGCACAAAGAGACGCGGAAGTGCCCCTTGCGCTGCTGCAGGCCTTTTTTTCTCTCACTTACCAGCGTGTGCAGGTCGGCCCTCGCGCCGGCGTGGAAGTGGCAAGTACTCCACCCCACCGCTCAGGCGCTGAACAGGCTGAGGGTAGAGAGTCATCAGCTGGAGCACTTCGTCAGGCATAGCCGTGCTCACGGGGAGACCGAGAGCGCGTGCCTCTTCGGCAGAGATAGGATAGTCATGGGTCCACGTGCCACGGGCAAGTTTGGTAGCAACTTCGCGTGCGGCCGCCTCGGCCATGCTGCGCTGGAGTAGTTCATACGCCGCGGTTTCCACTTGCTGAACTGCTTTGCGGCCCACGTCAGCAAGGATAAGGGTCTGATCGTCAACTTCGGCGATGGGCTTTTCTTCCACGACTTTAAGCAACGAGGCAGCGGGATATTGCCCGATTTGGGGATCAATAGGTCCTAACACAGAATGCGGGCACATCACGATTTCATCCGCGGCAAGCGCAATCAAGGTACCGCCCGACATAGCGTAGTGCGGTACAAACACAGTCACTTTGCCTTTGTGCTGTTGGATCGCTCGCGCAATTTGGAGTGCCGCCAGCACGAGCCCGCCGGGAGTATGGAGGATGATATCCAACGGTACATCATCGTCCGTCAGGTGAATGGCGCGGAGAACCTCTTCCGAGTCATTGATGTCAATGTAGCGCATGATCGGAAAGCCTAGCAGGCTCATCGTTTCTTGACGATGGACCAGAAGAATTACGCGCGAGCCGCGCTTGGCCTCAATTTCTGCGATCTTCCGCGCGCGCATAGCCTCAAGAAACCGCTTGCGTAGCACGGGTTGCAGGGCCGAGACTATGAAAAAGAACCAGAAAATATCGCTTACACCCATGAAGAGGCTCCTTTGTAGCGACGCCCGTCGGGCAAAAACCCATAGGTGCCCTCGTCAGCGTAATAGCGGCGATACCGCCTCTGTTGGCGTTTGACCAGCGGCATGAGCAACCAGCCAGCGCAGAAACCACCAATGTGCGCCCACCAGGCAATGCCACAGCATCCCGGTGGCAACATCAGACCTATGACCCCAGGAATGATCTGTGACCATAACCAGAACCCAGCAAAGACCAATGCTGGTATTTCGAAAAAGAACGGTACGAAGACAATTGGAATCATCAACACCAGTCGTGCACGAGGGAACAGTCGCACATAACACCCGATGACCCCTGCGATTGCTCCTGAGGCGCCTAATACTGGCACCGGTGAGGTACTGTTAACTACCGCGTGAGCAACTGACGCCGCAATGCCGGTCGCTAAGTAAAAACCCAAAAAGCGCATGTGTCCGAGGCGATCTTCCACAGCTGGCCCAAACACCCACAGTGTCCACAAGTTGAGGAGTAAGTGCGCCCAGCCACCATGCAGGAAGATACTCGTAAGGAACGGAGCATAGCGCATGTACCAGAGGTGCCCTGACCACGCTGCACGCGCGAAGTAGCGCGCCGGCACCAGAGCAAATGTTCTAATGAATTCTTCGTGGTGTCGTGGAGGGAGAGACTGCTGATACAGAAAGATTGCAGTCGTCACCACGATCAACGTCCATGTAATCGTGGCGGGGAAGCGACGTGCAACGCCATTATGGACGGGAAACATGTTAACTCTTGATTGAGACTATCGCCAGGCAGCACGCATAAGCCACCTACACAGCCAAGTGTAGCAATTTTTCGCGGGGAAGGCAAGCTACTCTCAATTTCCAGGTTTCTCAACTGACCGCACTCCTGCACACCCGACGCCTGCGGCTTTCGCACTTGTGAACGCACCGGACCACAAGAAGGTGTGATCGGAAGAGGCTCTCATTCAAGAAAAGCCTACGTGAGGCCTAGCTTGTTGTCACTCATCTCTGGCACCGAGCACGTGCGCTCGTGCGCGAAGCCATCGTACCTCGGTCGCGCGCAGGCGGATCGCGTTATGTGAATTTAGCGGTTTCTGTCTGTGCTCAATCGGCAGCGGCCGCAACGTTCTCCGTACAGCATGCAGGCCACCGCTGCCTGGAGCTCAAGAAAAAGTTGTGGGAATCACACGTGTGCAGATGGCCTGCCCCTCGATTACCCGCACGATGTTGCCTGGTATGGTCATGTTAAAGACCACAATCGGCAGGCGATTTTCGTTGCAGAGGGTGATGGCTGTCAAATCCATCACCTGCAAGTTACGCAGCAGCACATCTTCGTAGGTAATGGTGTCAAAACGTTGTGCGTGAGGGTCACGCTTCGGATCACTACTATACACACCATCAACCTTTGTGGCCTTGAAGACCGCGTCGGCACCGATCTCTGCAGCACGCAGTGCGGCCGTCGAGTCCGTAGTGAAGTACGGGTTACCCGTCCCACCCGCAAAGAGCACGACAGTGCCGTTCTCTAACAACTTGACCGCGCGCAATGGCTGCACCAACTCACACAATCGCGGCATCTCGATTGCTGACATGACCACGGCTGGCACCCCCGCCTGCTGCAAGAAGTCCGCCACCGCCAAACTGTTCATCACCGTGCCCAGCATGCCAATGTAGTCAGCGGTGACCCGCTGCATCTGCCGGCCACGTGACGAAAGACCGCGAAAGAAATTGCCAGCACCCACAACCAGGGCCAACTGCACGCCGCGCGTGACGAGTATCTTCAAATCTTCAACTAAAGCCTGCAGCACGGCAGGATCAAGCCCCTGTCCACGCTCGCCTGCCAGGGCTTCGCCGCTTAACTTTAACAGAATCCGTCGATAGGTCATGCTGTGCTGCTGCTCGCCCCAGCGCCGCGCACGCCCCGCCCGGGCCGTCTATGTCTCCTCGCCTACTTGATACCGCACGAAGCGCCGAATGACGATGTTTTCACCAAGTTTCGCAATCAATTCCTTGAGAAGATCCCCAATAGTGCGCTTGTCCTCTTTGACAAACGGTTGATCAAGCAGGCAGACTTCTTGGTAGAATTTTTCCAGCTTGCCCGCCACAATTTTTTCGACAATGGCAGCTGGCTTTCCAGTCACCTGCTCACGATAAATCGCCTTCTCGCGTTCCAGCACTTCTTCCGGCACCTGCTCACGTGAAACGTAGCGCGGTACCGCTGACGCAATCTGCAAGGTGAGGTCCTTCACAAACGCCTGAAACGCAGCATTCTTGGCCACAAAGTCGGATTCGCAACACACTTCCACTAACACACCAACTTTGTTATTACTATGAATGTACGCAGCTATGACGCCTTCTTTGGTGGCGCGGCTAGACTTTTTGGCTGCGATGGCCAGGCCACGCTTGCGGAGCAGGTCCGTGGCTTTTTCAAGATCGCCGCCGGCTTCCTGCAACGCCTTCTTGCAGTCCATCATGCCTGCGTTGGTTTTATCCCGTAACTTTTTGACAATATCTGCAGAAATCTCCATACGTGTTCCTCACTGCGCGTAGGTTACTCATTTTCCTCGCCAGGAGCAGATTCGTCAAAAGGACTGGCGTGCGCGTCGGCATGGGCCGCTAATTCTTCCTGTAGCTGCTTCGCTAGCTCGCTCCGCGGCTTGCGTGAGGTGGGTCTCACCCCCTTGCGCTTTTCCCGCTCCTCCTTTGCCTGTTCCCGGCGTTGCTTTTCATCATACTCAAAGAATTGGCGCCCTTCGTTCGCGGCACGACTGATCGCCTCGGCGATCAGCTTGACCGAGCTCATGGCATCGTCGTTACCAGGGATGGGGAAGTCTACCAAGTCCGGATTGCAATTTGTATCCACCACCCCAATGATGGGTATCTTCAGTTTCCGTGCCTCTGACACAGCAATGTACTCTTTGCCAATATCCACGACAAAAAGAGCTTGCGGCAGCTCTTGAAGTGTCCGGAATCCGGAAATGTTCCGATGGAGTTTGGCTAGCTCGCGTCGCAACACGGACTGTTCTTTCTTGGGCAGGCGGTCAAGCGTGCCATCTCGCTCGAGAGCTTCGATCTCCTCTAAACGGCTGATCGATTTACGAATCGTGGCGATGTTGGTCAGCATGCCTCCGAGCCAGCGCTCGTTGACGTACGGCATCCCACACGCCGTCGCGCATTCTTGAATGACGTCACGAATTTGCTTTTTTGTGCCGACAAACAAGATGCGCCCACCCTTTTGCGTCAGGTTGCGCGCAAACTGCGTCGCGAAGTCGAGAAAGCGCTGTGTCTTCTGCAGGTCAATGATGTGAATCCCATTCCGTTCCTCATAAATGAACGGAGCCATTTTGGGATGCCACTTGTGGGTTTGGTGTCCGAAATGGACGCCCGCTTCGAGGAGGTCCTTTAGTGCGATAACCGCCATACAGTTCCTTGTGGTTCAGCCTGGCCGTGCGAATCAGGCTTCGCCGCCAGGCTTGTTACAGCAAATCTTTGTAAGTTAACGTTACGGCTTCTGCGCGCCTTGTCCCATGGGCACGGGGCCGTGCACCAGCGCTGCCATGTCGCGGACTGCGCGGTCGAGCCCCACCATCACGGCGCGCGCAATGATGGCATGCCCAATATTTAATTCCTCCACAAACGGCACCTGGTGCATCAGGTGCACGTTGTGATAGTCAAGACCATGACCGGCGTTCACGCGCAAGCCACACTCATGCGCGAACGCCGCAGCACGTTGCAACGCAGCTAACGCGCGCATGCGTGCCCCCTCCGTGCGCGCGCGCGCAAACACCCCGGTGTGTAATTCGATAAACGGCGCACCAGACTCCGCTGCCGCGCTGATCTGCGCACGCACGGGATCAACAAACAAACTGACAATTACACCCGCACGCTCCAGTCGCCGCACCACCCGCCGCACCGCCGCCAGTTGACCGCGCACGTCCAAGCCCCCCTCCGTCGTTACCTCCTCGCGCCGCTCCGGTACAAGGCACGCACAGTGAGGGTGGAATGCGCACGCCCGCGCAACTATCTCTGGCGCGAGTGACATCTCCAAGTTCAACTTGGTCGTCACTGTGCGCAGCAGGAGTTCGACATCACGATCTTGAATATGGCGCCGATCCTCCCGCAAGTGCACAGTGATGCCATCTGCACCGGCCATCTCGGCAATCGCTGCCGCTGCCACAGGATCCGGCAGAGCTGCGCGGCGTACCTGCCGCAGGGTTGCGACGTGATCGATGTTCACCCCGAGTTTCATGCCCACTCAATTAATCGCGAGATAGCGTGGGCTGCAGATCACAGTCGGCCCATCCGCGTACGTCACGACCGCACATGTGAAAACCGGGCCGGTACAGTCGTCGCGCCCGTGCCACTGTTCCATGGTCAGATATTCAAAGATCATACTGGTTAGCCGATCCAGTGCCTGCTGCTGGCTAGCTTCTGCGCTCCGCAGACCAAGCTCTGGACACCACGCGCGAAACACCCCGTTCGGCCCGCGCGAAACTTCAACCGTTAGGTGCATATGTAGCTGGCACAGCTGTTCGCACAATTGGTAAAGCAAGGCATTATACACAAATCTGTCGAAAAGCGCAACTCCCTGAGTTCTCGCTGCACTGCCTCAGCGGCAGTTGGGTTTGGGTCTGAGAAGCCTACGAAAACGGCGGCTCGCGCATCCACCCGGTTCGCGGCCTCACGGATTCTCGGAGGCACATGCCCTACCCGCACACAAACGACACAAAATGCCTTTTGCAAACAGCAGGAAATGTCATTTGTACGGCCCTGCCGCCTGGCAATTGGAGTGAGTGACGCTGAAAGGCCGCCCTGCGCGACTGCAGCGTTACGCCCCCTTCACGCTGTGTGAGAACATGGTCCCCAAGCGGCGATCACGCGGGCCCCATGTGAGGCGCTTGACGAGCGCGTCAGAGCACCGGTAAACACGCGAACAGGCACGGGGTTGCATTTTTGAACAGGATATGGTATACTGTCTTCGCGGTTTGTGGAACCCGACTGATCCAAACAGAGTGAGCCTATGAACTACATGGTTCGCGCGTGGGCCGTGGCAAGCCTGTGCGTTGCGGCGAGGGCATTATCGACTTTTGCAGACGCCCCTGCTGTTGCGCCAGCAATGGAAGAAGTTCGGGTATCGGCTGACAAGCTGGATTACTTGGCTTCCGGCGAAGTGTATGCGTCTGGCAATGTGGTCGTCGTCTATCAAGACCTGACCGTTTACGCAGACCAAGTTACTTACAACGACGCCACAGGCATCGTTGAATCACCGGGCTGGACTCGTCTCACCTACAAAAATCTCGAGGTAATAGGCGAGAAAGTGGTCTTTAATGTCTACACCCGCGCCGGCCAATTTGAAAATGCCCATGCCATTGCCGATCTTGGTAATTTCAAACACGAAGGGCGTTGGTATGAGCGTAAGTGGTACGCGTACGCCCGCAAGGTAACGAAAGATCCTAACGAAAATGCCTTTCACTTACTTGACGGCAAAGCAACCACCTGCCCACCAGAATATCAACACCCCCTTTACTGGATCGAAGCAAAAAACATCTCGTTGCTCCCGCCGGAGCCTGATGATCCGGAGAGCCTCGCGCGCATTGTAGCCCGCAACGGCTTCGTCAAATTCGAGGGTGTTCCGCTTCTGTGGCTCCCGTACATGACTTACACGGTGCGGGAAGATGACCGGCAATCCCCCGTGCAGGTGATGGTTGGCTACAGTTCCCGCAAAGGTGTCTTTACCGTGGCGGCGTTGGACGTTTTTCGCAATCAAAATGTGCGCGTCACGCCGCACATTGATTTTTACTCTAAGCATGGTATTGGCTTTGGTGTAGATGGCTCGTACTACTACCGCGCGACCAACATCACCACCCTCTCAGGCAATTGGAAAACCTTCTTCCTCGAGGATCTGAGTAAGCAATTTATCCATGGCATGGACAAACAACGTGGCGATGAAAAGGATACACCGTTTCGCTACCGCTTTCTCTGGGAACACACGCAAACCTTCGGCCCGGGCGCCGGTTGGCTGAATAATGCCAAAATGATGTGGGATGTCAATCTGCTCAGCGACAACGATCTCATGCAGGACTTTTACTATGATGAGCAGAAAAAGTATGGGCAGCGCGACACCTGGTTTGACCTGACCAAGCCGATCGGTGAGGATAACGAAATCTCCTTGTACGCTGTCAAACGCATCAACGATTTCTACACCACGTATGAACGCTTGCCGGAGCTGCGCCATGTTTTCCGCAAACGGCGCATCTTGACAATTCCCGCACTGGAAGTGCCCGTGTACTACGAAAGCAAAACGCGGTTGGGCTACTATCATTATGTGGAAAGTGACGATATTAGCGGGCACACGAGCTATTCTCTCTGGAAGGCCTGGACCGATCACAAAATCTCCGCGCCTAAGCGCTTCTTCGGCTTCTTGAACGTCGAGCCGTTTATGGGCGTGGCGACGGAATTTGGCAGTGTCAGTACGTATCACACCGGGTACGGGATCGACTGGAAACGGCGCCGGCGCGTCTGGGCCTACCGCGAACGCACGCCGCCGATCTTCTGGCAGTTTGACTACAACCGCTTCTCGCGCGTGCCTATCAACGTCTACACAGAGCAAGATACAGGCGGCCTGTTTCATATGCTGCCCTATGCCGGGTTGGATCTGAGCTTCAAACTGCATCGTACGTATGATCTCGAAGGGACGTACGCAGGGCAACTGATTCGTCGTTACTTGAGCTCCGACAACGAAAAGATTCGCCATATTATTGAGCCCAAGGCGCGGGTGATTGGGATACCGGGCTTCGGCACGGACAGCGGGATCGCTGCCGGCTCGGATCTCGGTTTGCGCAATGCCTTCCAAATCGTGCGGAATGGGCGCAATGCGGATTTGCTCGACTTCACCTTCTACCACAGCGCGCGGGCAATGACGGGTGATTTGTTTGACGAGCAAGTAGTCGCGCGCAAGTATCGGCGCTATCGGCGCTGGGGCTTCCGCCCTTACGAGGAAGAAAAAATGTACGCGGCGCGGCATGCTTTTGGGTTTGACTGGAATGCCACCCCCTTCGAGTGGTTGGAGGTGGAAGGTGATGCAGTATGGGATTTGGATGAATATCGGCGCTTCACTATTGCTAATGTTAAGACGCACGCGGACGTGAGTTGGGCGGTCCAGCGTCTGTTTGCTAGCCCGTATATGATCCGCAGCTTGCGCGGCCGCAAGGACGAAATGATCGTGGACTTTGGCTATCGCTATTTATATGAGCAGGCGCACTTGATTTCTGTGGGAGGGCGTGTCTGGTTTGATGACTTTACCCCGTTATTGTCGGAACGCTTGCAGCAAAAGACCTGGGCTCGTGAGTGGACCCGCGGGTGGGGCGTGGGCGTGAACGTACGCTTCGATGCCAACGCAGGCACGCTGCAGGAAATGGAATATTCGCTCTACAAGAACTGGAAAAAGTGTCTCGACACCGAACTAACCTATCGCCGGCGTGACGGCGAAGACACGCTCATGGCTACTTTCTGGCTGACGGCCTATCCGGGAGCGAAGCTCGAAACCGGCAGTCCGTAAGCCGCCATGAGTAAGCGCGCACTCATCACCGGCATCTCCGGTCAGGACGGGGCCTACCTGACGGAACTGCTGCTTGAGAAGGGCTATCGCGTGTTCGGCCTTGACGTGCGCCCCCCTGAGACTGTTTTTCACCATCTCGAGCACGTAAAAGACCAGGTCGTGTTGCATCGGGCAGATCTGCTCGATCAGCAGTCCGTGGTGCAACTGATTGAAGAAGCGCAACCAGATGAAATCTACAATTTTGCAGCCTATTCGTTTGTCCCCTTTTCCTGGGAGGAGCCGGTTCTCACGGGCGACTTGAACGGCCTTGGTGTGGCGCGTCTACTGGAGGCCATCCGGCGCACGAAACCTGATGTGCGTTTTTACCAAGCCTCGTCGTCAGAAATGTTCGGCAAACCGGAACAAGTGCCACAAGACGAACTCACCGCATTCCGACCCGGCACGCCCTATGGTACGGCGAAACTGTACGGTCACTGGATCACTGCCAATTACCGTGACAAGCTGGGACTGTACGCCTGCTCAGGAATTTTGTATAATCATGAGTCACCACGTCGGCCCGAAGAGTTTGTGACGCGCAAGATCACAGCCGCGGCGGCACGTATCAAGGCCGGCCTCCAAAATGAACTGCGTTTGGGTGATCTGCACGCTAAACGCGACTGGGGCTATGCCAAAGATTACGTGTACGCAATGTGGCTGATGCTGCAGCAACCGCAGCCGGACGATTACGTGATTGCCACTGGTGAGGAGCACAGCGTGGGCGACTGGGTCGAAATTGCGTTCGGCTACTTGGGCCTGGACTGGCGCCGGTATGTCAAACAAGATCCAGCATTGCTGCGCCCCGTGGAATTGCACCGGCTCGTCGGTAACTCGGCAAAAGCGCGGGCGCGGCTTGGCTGGCAACCGACGGTGACGTTTGAGGAGTTGGTAAAGTTAATGGTGGATGCAGACGTAGCACGCGTGCAAGCACAGCTGGGCAAGCCGAATGTGGGCTAGTGGCCCTCCGGCCGCCCCAGGCGGCGCGTGCGCTAAGTTCGACTGTGCGGGTAATAGTCTCGTGCGAAACGGTAACGTTGGTCTCGCAGAACATGTACCCCCATTGAAAGGAGCACCACATGTATAAGGTAATCGCCACAGATGGCATGGACGCGGCCGGGATTGATGTGTTTAAGAACGCATCGGGAGTAACTTTGGAAGTGCGCAAAGGTGTCAAGCCCGAGGAACTCATGCAAATCATTGGCGACTACGACGGCTTGATCGTCCGCAGCGCGACCAAGGTAACCGCCGAGGTTATTGAGGCGGGTAAGAAATTACGCGTGATCGGACGCGCCGGCGTCGGGGTGGACAATGTGGATGTAAAGGCAGCCAGCCGCCGTGGCATTGTGGTGATGAACACGCCGGAAGCCAATACCATCTCCACAGCCGAACATACTGTAGCGATGATGTGTGCTCTGGCGCGCCAGATCCCGCGCGCGGATGCCTTGATGAAGCAGGGGCAGTGGGAAAAGAAAGCTCTCACCGGCGTGGAGTTGTACGGCAAGACGTTAGGTATCATTGGGTTCGGGCGAATCGGTAGCTGGGTGGCCACGATTTGTCGCGGTTTCGGTATGCACATTCTGGCCTATGATCCTGTCGTCTCGCCAGAACGCATCATGGAACACGGGGCCACACCGGTATCGCTGGATGAACTCTTCGCACAAAGCGATTTTATCACGGTCCATACCCCTGTCAATAACGAGACACGGAATCTCGTGCGGAAGGAAACCATCGCCAAGATGAAAGACGGGGTGCGGCTGATTAACTGCGCGCGGGGAGGAATTTTCAATGAAGACGACCTGTGCGACGCACTTGATTCGGGCAAGGTAGCTGGTGCCGCCTTGGACGTGTTTCCCAAGGAACCGAATGAGAACACACGCTTATTGAAGTACCACCAACTGGTCCTCACTCCGCACATCGCGGCATCAACAGATGAAGCACAATCGCGTGTGAGTGTGGAAATCGCCCACCAAATCGTACAATATCTGACCACTGGCCTTATTACCAATGCGGTAAATGTGCCCGCAGTCAGCTCGCAGCTCTTGCAACAGCTCATGCCGTTTGTTGAGTTAGGCAGTCGCATGGGCACGATGCTGGCGCAAATTGCGCCTGGGAAACTGACGCAACTCAACGTCAGCTACGAGGGCGAGCTGGGTGCCATGGATACAGCCCCAATCACAAACGCAATCACGGCGTCACTGTTGGCAGCCAATGTCGAGGGTGTCAATCAAGTGAATGCACGGTTGATTGCCGACGAAATCGGACTCAAAGTGTGCGAACACAAGACTACCACAAGTCGGAACTACGCGAACTACATTCGCGCCGAAGTGGTGCGTGCGGGGGACGATCCGGTCTCTATCGGTGCCACGATTTTTGGTGAGAATCGCCAACACCCGCGGATTGTGCGCATCAATCACTCGCACGTTGATGCCGTTCCGGAAGGGTATTTGCTCATTGTGCCGCATGTGGACCAGCCGGGCATTCTTGGTAAGATCGGCACCATTCTTGGCAATCACAACATCAATATCAGCCGAATGACCTGTGATCGGCTGCAGCCTGGCTCGACCAACTTCGGCGTATACACGACGGATCAAGACGTGCCAGAGCACGTTTTACAGGAAATTCGCGCGGTCAAAGGCATTCTTGATGCGCACCGGGTAGTTTTCTGAAAGGGAGTCGGTGGCAACGGGGCACACCCCATATGCCTGGGGACCTACCAATTGATCCACAGAAACCTCTGCCGCGGCACGTCGCTATCATCATGGACGGCAACGGCCGTTGGGCACAACAGCACGGCTACGCAGCGCGCTTACAAGGGCATCGTGCCGGGGTCGAGTCAGTCAAGGCAGTGCTGCGTGCGTGCCAGGAATTGCGGATCCGCTACCTCACCTTGTTCGCGTTTTCAACGGAGAATTGGAAGCGTCCTAAAGACGAGGTCGATGGGCTCATGCGACTTCTCCGCGACTTCCTTGTTGAAAACATGGGCGAGTTGGTCGAAAAAGGAGTGCGACTGCGCGCGATTGGCCATCTGCAGGACCTACCGGACCCAACGCGCCACGCGCTCGAGGAGGCCATAGAGCGTTCGCGCCAGAACATGGCGCTTGATCTCATCCTCGCACTCAGTTATGGTGCGCGCCAAGAGATCGTAGACGCAGCACGCCGCATTGCCGAGGACGTCCAGCGCGGACTACTGCGCCCCTCTGAGATCACCGAACAGACAATTCAAGCGCGTCTCTATGCGCCTGATGTGCCCGATCCCGATCTGCTCATCCGCACTAGCGGCGAACTGCGCGTCAGCAATTTCCTCCTTTGGCAGATCTCCTACGCGGAACTGTACATCACACCAGTGCTGTGGCCAGACTTCCGCGAGCCCCATTTCTATGAGGCCGTACGGGCATTTCAAGGGCGGCAGCGCCGCTTCGGCAATGTCGGCCCGGCATGAACACTCATCACCCGCCCTTTAGCGCACTGCGCTGATCCCGCGCCTCTCCCACCGCACCGCGAAGACTACAGCGACTAGGAGCACCCCCGCCGGCTCTGGCACAGCGTTCCACCCCACATCACGAATCCCATAGGGAGTGCTGATGTCCGTGGAATACGGTAGCCCGGCATAGGTAATGAACGCGGGCTGTTCGTCGACAAAATTCGGCAGTCCGTAATCATCTATGATCAGCTGTATCACGTCGTTCCAATACTGTCCACCTGGCACGGGGACGCCCACCGACCAGAATTGATTGGAAAAGGGGAGGATTGCATCCATGCCACGCGCGGAATATTGTTTATCCACGTACAGTCCGTAGCCTTCTTGCGCAAAGGGGTAGCCCGCCGCTGGCATGTCGCCGATGATGCAACTTCTCACGTGGAACTGGGGAAGATATTCGCCCGGAAAATGACAATTGAGTCCAAACACGCGCCCGTTGCCACTGTTTGTGCCGGTGTGAACAGTCTCCACCATCGTACAATGATCGATTAGCACAATGTTCGTATTGGCGGGATTTGCAGCCACACTGTAGCCATCGTACGAGAGCGAACGCTGGGCCCCGCGAATCAAGAGGTGATCCAACTGGACATTCTTAGGCCCGACAAGTCCGTGCAAAGTCACTGCGTAAAACAACCAGCCGTCCCACTCGTGTCGATATTCACCAAGATCAGCGTGATAAACCGGCCCAGTGTACGTACAGTTCAGATACAGGTGATCGAGGCGCACACCATTGGGATGTTCCACACCCACCAAGGTACAAAAGCTGTCCCAGGCCAGCTCACCGCTGCTATTCGTCCGTACGACGGCAGGCGGCTCAGTGCCATCAATCGTAAAACCACTGAAACGCAGATGCTCGCAGTTGCGGATGTCAACAGGACAGCGCGAAGGCAGACGTTGTCCTTCGCCCACGACTACCGGCCAGACGTTTGTTCCTTTGACAAGAAACGATTGCTCCGGACCCGCGCCAAGGATCTCGAGATATTTGCGATCATGGATGCGCACGTACCAAAGGTTTGTTCCTGGAAGCGCACATTCGTTTGCGTAGGTGCCCGCGGCGACGCTCACCCGCACGGTAACGTACTCATTTCCGTCCGGAACTGCCGCTAACGCGCGGGTGAGAGTGCGCCAAGCAGTGCTCGGCGTCTGCCCATCGTTCGTATCATTACCCGAGGGGCTGACATAGAATTGATGCGCATTGACAATCACCACGCATGTTGCCGCGCGCCCGTTGCTGGTGATGTGGATGGTGCCGGTAGCATTTTGAGGCGCGCTCGCGGCGATCGCGAAGCTAACCGTCACATATGCGCCGCCCGTGGACACAGACCCATACTGAGGGCTCAATCCTGTGATCCAAGCCACATCGGCAGTATTGGTGAAATACAGAATATCCGTCCCAGTATTGTACAGCCGAAATGTGACCAGGGGAATATTCGGAAAGCTTTTAATCGTGTTGGGAACTGGTGTAGCGCGCGCTTCTGGTTTGTCCGCGTAGACCGTTACGACATGCGAGCCAGCCGATGATGTCACATACACATAGCCTGTCGCAGGGCCGTCAATCAGCGCACGGTTCACAATCACACTATTGGTCACAAAATTCAAGTCCACAATACTGGCCACTGCAGGTGTCACGCTCAGCCATGCCGCGCTGCTGGTATTGGTGTAGTGAATCACACCCCCGCCCGTGTTGCCCGCAAAAAACACGCCCGTCTGGAGCGTCATGCCCAAATTGAGCTCGGTAGGGAAGACGTCCAACCCCGGAGGAAATGGAGGATCCAGGGTGCGTATGTCACACGACCAGAACACATTTGAAAGCATGTTCGGCAGCGGGGGATTGTTGAACAAGTATCCGTTGGCGATGTACACACGCCGGTTGGCAAACCACACTGCAGGCGCGTTGATGTTTAGTGGCATTTTATCCTGCGACACATACCAGAAATTTGACTGAACGAAATACACTTGAATGAGATTCGTACTTGTATCTGCACCACCCGCCACCCGCCCGCCGAACAAATAGACGCGATCGCGGTAGGCAACGACAGCCGCTTGGTTGGCACCAAAAGGCGGTAAAGCCCCGGACATTACTGTATTCGGCTGGGCTGGGTCGTAAATGTACATCGCTAACCCAAAAGTGTTGCTGCTCGTACGACCTATGTTGTCATACGCTCCCCATGGCATGTAGACTTTCTTTCCGTCGGAATCACTCCCGCCTTGCGTTGTTTTCATCGGAAAACCTGGTACGCTGAGCGTCTCCCATGAGTCATTCAAAAAATCGTAGATAAATATACTGTTGGCCGCGCCGTGAAGGTAGTACTTCCCACCGACTTGTCCTCCTGCACATAGGGTTACGTTGGCAATACCTGCCACGCCAGTGCGGTTCGTCCAGGTGTTATCGTTGGGATCGTACATCATCACGACGTTGCCAGGATGATTTTCACCGCTGAACAGAAACAACTCGTCCGTGCCATCAAAGTCAACATCGTACGCGCCTAAGGCGACCCCTGCGGGCGAGACGCCGTCACCTTTAATTGGCATGGCAGCGCCGCGACCCATGTTGATCCCGCGCGGGCCACTGCCATCCCACTTCGCCGCGTGCCACATGTTACTGGGATGAGTCTCATACGGATTGAACACACTTACATGGCTGTGCGCTGCGACGTAGCCTGGCGGAGCTCCAAAAACGCGCCCACCGATCACGTACACCCGTCCGTTGGCCTGCACGGCAGACGACCGATACACATAACAGGCATCGGGCATTACCTCTGGCGTGGGAATGACGGATACTTCGTTGGTGTCACCATATGGCCATAGTGAAGGGTCTGGAGGTAGAGACGTATCCCACGTCGCGCTGTGTACGATCCCATCCGTGAGTAGAGCGGTAAGTGCAGTGCGGAGCACGATGCGCGTTCTCATGACAGCCCCCTGTTTCTGGTTTATTTACCGTATAGCTGCAGTATATCAAAAATGCTCAGGCTTGTCAACCGATCACGGCAGTCCGCTCAGCGCGTAACTGCATCACCTTCGCGTTGCCTTGAAATGAAATATGACGCCGCTCTAGCGTTAAGTGACAGTATAACCCTCAGCCCGCATATCGCGACGGCCCCATGAACATCTCTTCGCTTCTACGCACGATGAGTCGTTTCCCTGCGCCTCTTCTCACCCATTTCGTTACATGCCTTCGAGCTTGTCATAGTGCGCGGCTCATCACCAGCAGGTCGCACTTCATCCCGAGCCCAATGCGTTTGCAGCAAAAATGAGGCCCGGAACGAGCTGCTGTGCTCGACACGTGCGAATGCTTTTGCTACAATTTTTTCGATGCGTATTTTACTCAGCAACGACGACGGCTTCGACGCGCCTGGACTACAAGCCTTGGTCGGTGCCCTCCAAGCGTGCGGCGAAATTACCATCGTCGCGCCAGTCTCGGAACAAAGTGCGGTGGGGCACGCCATTACAATTCACGATCCTCTCAAAGTACAGGAACGCTGGCGCGACGGCGTTTTGATCGGATATGCCGTCCATGGGACGCCTGCCGATTGTGTCAAGTTGGCCTTGTGTTCGCTCCTGCCACAGCCGCCAGATGTTCTTTTTTCCGGCATCAATCACGGTGCGAATTTGGGCACCGACATTATCTACTCTGGCACCGTCTCCGCCGCCACAGAAGGTACACTTCTTGGCATCCCTTCCATCGCTATTTCTCTCGATACCTATGAACGTAACGCTCATTTCGACAGCGCGGCGCGCGCGGCACGCATGCTGCTTGATCTTTTGCCCAGCCTATCGCTGCCCGCAGGCACGCTCTTGAATGTCAATGTTCCCAACTTGCCATGGGAGAAAATACGCGGTTGGCGTGTCACTGTTCAAGGCAAGACGAAATATGTGGAAAACTACGTCGAGCGCATTGATCCACGGGGGAATCGCTACTACTGGATTGCTGGCACCCTGGTCGAACAAGATGAGTGTGCCTACGCCGATTACCGCACGGTCAAGCACGGCTACATCTCCGTGACTCCGCTCCATTTCGACGTCACTAACCACGCCTGCGTCGAGGAACTACGCGCAACGCTCGAGCCACGCCTCAACCCCTCATGAACCGCGCCCTTGTTTACGGCGCTGTTATTCTTCTCCTCACTGCCTGCGTCGAGTATCAGGAAGAATGGTTCCTGAACACGCGTGGCGGCGGCCACGTGCGCGTCACCTGCCAGCCATCCCCGCAGTGGCGCGCGGCTCACCCCCCCAGTGAGTGGGACCACGCCGCTCGTGTGTTCATCCCACCCTATCATGCCCTCAGCCAAGCGTGTGCTCAAGCAGGTGTGCGCATTGAACGCTGTCGCTTCACGTACCGTGCACCCCGCCGCGTCCCGCGCGTCGAGCTCCTCCTAGCCTTCGATGCACTGCCTCACATCGCCCGCTGTACTCTCTTCGCAGATCGCGCTCTGCAGTGGCGTAGGGATCGTAACTCGATAACCTTCCTCCACTCGTTGCATGCTTACCCCGCTACCTTCCCACGACCAGCAAACGGCCCACTCCCCCCCGCATGGTTCGCTGACGGTCGCGTGACGATCACCATACGCATGCCCGGCCGCATTGTGCATGCCGAGGGTGGTCGCGTGAAGCACCGCACCCTCGTGGCCAGCGCAAGCTTAAACGAACTCGCCGCAGGTACGCCGCTCTCGATACTGATTGAAGCACGCGTGCCGTGGCGCTGGTGGTGGCTCGTAATGCTCTTCCTGCTCCTCACAATCACAATCGTTCTTACGATGTTTTTCTCCCCTCGTCGGCGTGTCAAACATCAACGTCGCATCACAGCCTAGTCTATGCCTATCCCACATGGAATTCACAACCTGGTCGATCTGCTTGACGCGGCAGCCGCGCGCCGCCCATCAGGAATCGCCCTCCGCGAGCGTGGCATTCACACCACCATCGAATGGACCTACGCGACCTGGCGTGTGCGCACGTACCAATTCGCAGACTGGCTTCGAGAAGTGGGCATCACCCCAGGCGAGCCCGTAGCGCTCCTTCTGCCGAATGGGCGCTGGTGGGGCACCGCGTTTCTTGCCGTCCTGGCCAACGATGCCACCGTCGTGCCCTTGGATGTACGCGCCACGGCAAGAGATATTGCCAGTATCATTCGAGCCGCGGGCGTTCGCACCCTCATCTGCGCTGACACCTGCCGTGCACTGGTCGCTGCGCTCGCCGAGCACGCGGTGCACATCGAGCGCCTTTTATGGGTCGAGCTCGCCGAGGATAGCAGTTTCGCTGTCATGCTCGCCACGCGCACCCTCAGCGTGCTTCCGCGCCGCGCCCTCCGGCATTACCCCGCCGTCATCATTTACACCTCCGGAACCACCGGCGATCCCAAAGGCGTCGTCCTCTCGCATGGCAACATTCTCATCGATGTCTACGACTTGCTCGCCATGCTCGAAATCAGTAGCCACGAGTCGTTCGTCTCGATCCTCCCACTCAACCACGCCTACGAGTTGACAGGTGGCTTTGTGGCCCCGCTCGCGCTCGCCGCCACAATCACCTACGTCAGCGCTTTGCGTCCCGATATCATTCTCGCCGCGCTGCATGAGGCGCGCATGAGTGTGATGATGGTTGTGCCGGCATTCTTGCGTCTCTTTATGGAGCGGATTCGCGCCGAAGGCCGGCGCCGCCTCGGGAGGCTCTTTACCGTACTGCATCGCCTTTGCTATGTAGCAGCGCGCCTGCGGATGCCTCTTGGGCGCCTTCTCTTTTGGCCTGTGCGGCGTATGATCAGCCCCGCATTTAAATGCTTCATTTGCGGCGGCGCACCGGTTGACCCTCACCTCCTATGGGATTTCGAAGCGCTTGGCCTCACTGTCTTGCAAGGCTACGGTCTCACGGAAACGGCGCCAGTGATCAGTGTGAATACACTGCGGGCTAATCGCATCGGTAGTGTCGGCCGCCCGGTCGCATCCGTGGATCTTCGCATTGTGCCATGTGAAGGAGCCCGGCCTGGCACGGGCGAGCTCTGGGTGCGCGGAAGTATTGTGTTCCGCGAGTATTACCGTAACCCACACGCCACGGCCCTGGCCTTCCACCTCGACTGGTTCAAGACCGGCGATCTTGTTGCGCGTGATCGACGCGGTTTTCTTTACGTGGTCGGCCGCATTAAGAACATCATCGTTACCGAAGGCGGCAAAAACATCTATCCAGAAGAACTGGAGTACGCTTTCGCTGGCCTGCCTGGTGTGAAAGAATTTTGCATTGTCGGCGTTCGCGAGCCTGGTGCCGGCGAACGGCCTGTGGCCGTTCTCGTTCCGGATCGCGAAGCCTTGGCACGCACGCATGGCGCTGATCACACTGCCCAGGATCACGCGCTCAAGCGCGCCTTCGCCGCGCGCGCGGCCCAGCTCGCCGACTACCAACGCCCCAAGGCCGTCATCATTCGCGAAGACGTCCCCAAAACTGCAACCTTGAAAATTAAACGCAGCGCGCTGCGCGAGGAACTCGAGCGCGCGGTACGTCACTCCCTCCAGGACCAACGCTTATGACGACCTTCACCCTCGTGCGCCCAGAGCATCTAAACCATTACGGTTACCTCTTCGGCGGCAACTTGCTCAAATGGGTGGATGAATGTGCCTGGATGGCCGCCTCACGTGAGTTTCCCGGCTGCCCCCTGGTCACCGTCGCCATGAACGACGTTGTCTTCAAAGAAAAAGTGCGCAATGGTTCCATCCTACGCTTCTCCATCACGTGGTTGCGTCAAGGTACCACCTCCGTTACTTACGCTGTGCAAGTTTTTGCTCACGCCCCTGGCGTCCGCCACGAAAAACTCGTCTTTAGCACCGAAGTAACCTTCGTCCACGTTGACGCACGCGGCCGAAAAAAACCCTTGCCCGTGCGCCACGTGACCCCCAGAGATATCTCACACTGTTCTTCCCATGACGCCCGCTAACGCTACCGCCGCGATTATCATCGTCGGAAACGAAATCCTCTCCGGTCGCACCCGCGATGCCAATGCATGCTGGCTCGCTCAACAACTCACCAAAATCGGTGTCCTGCTCCGCCGCATCTCCGTCATCCCCGACGTACGGGAGACCATCGTCGCAGAGCTCAATGCCCTCCGCTTCACTCATGATTACGTGATCATCTGCGGCGGCATCGGTCCAACACCTGATGACGTTACCCGCCCTGCTGTCGCCGCCGCCTTTGGCGTGCCGTGTGAGCCCCACCCAGAAGCCGTTGAAATCCTGCAGCGCTATTACGGTGAACGCGCCACACCCCGCCGCATGTCCATGGCCGAGCTCCCACGCGGTTGTGAGTTGATTTATAACCCGTTTTCTGGAGCCCCCGGCTGTCGCATTGATAATGTCTTCGTCCTACCCGGCATTCCCGACCTCGTCCAAGGTATGTTTCCGCAAA
This sequence comes from bacterium, assembly GCA_026417575.1. Taxonomy (GTDB): domain Bacteria; phylum Auribacterota; class UBA3054; order UBA3054; family JAPLST01; genus JAOACZ01. The sequence goes on from JAOACZ010000185.1 coordinate 20,965, forward strand.
TCGCTCAAGTTTTGCGTCACGGTGCCTGGCACGAATGCGAACTGCGCACGCAACTGGGCGAGAGCGAATTTGCTGATTTGATGGAAGCCGCTTTAGGGCTGTTCCCCGGCGTCGACATCGGTTCCTACCCCTCGTGGCAAAACCACAACTGGCGCTGCACGCTAGTGTTTAAAAGTGCGGATGCACCGACGCTTCAAGCCGCATACGCATGGTTCGATGACGCGCTGACGCGTCGCGCACAGGAACTGGGTAAACCAAAATGAATCCCACACGCCTTCTTGCGCTATGCCTCACCTGCACTGCCTGCGTGGCCTTCGCAACGAATTTCGTTGTGCGGGCGAAAGGAGCTTCACTCGCGGCAATCTTGCAGGCCGCGATGCAGGAGAGCGCCTCGCTCGCACTAGCGCGGCGTGTCATGCAGGCTCAGCCCGAGTCGTGGCATGCCCGCTCACAAGATGCTGAGCAGCTGCCCGATACGGATGTTGTGGCCGTGCGTGCCGAATGGCGCCGCTGGCAAGCGCAATTACCCGCCCTCTCACGTAGTGCCCGCCGTGGGTCCTATGACCTCATTCTCCAACGTTACCACGCTGCGCGCCAAGCCTTTTGGGATGCTTTCAGCCTCGCTAACATTCACGCCATGAGCCTCGCCTTTAGCGACGCGGAACTCTTCCTCGCTCAGCTACGCGCATTGTTTCCCCCAGACAATGCGCCGCCCGATGTACCACGTCTGCCCGAGCCGGATGACATGCGCCGCGCTTATCGCACCGCCCTCTACACCACGCGCACCAACTGGATTGCTGGCCTGCACTGCGACGCCGCGCAGGCCAACGCCCTCCATACCATCTTTCGCGCACGCAGCCTCGCTGATCACACAACGCTCCTCGACCACGTCGCTACTGCAGCGTGGCCCACCGTCACCCTCACCTGGCTTGGCCGCGTCTACCAGGACCTCGCCTGGCAAGAACCCTACGTCTTCGCTTACTGGTACGGCTGGGGCAATGCTCGCGCCCTCCTTGGCGATCGTGCGGGTGCCAACCACGTTTGGCGCGCCGCTCTGCGCTACTTCCCTGATACCCTTTACGTGCGCTACCACTTCGCACGCACGTGCGGCTCCACGCCAGAGGAACACCGCCGCGCAATTCGCCAGTTCGAATGGATTACCACTGCGACGAAAGATCCTCTCTGGCGAGTAAAAGCCTATTGCCACATGGCGCGGCGCTATTTGGCCTGCGATGACTATGCTCAAGCGTTGGAAGCGGCACAGCGCGCCGTCGCGACAGCGCAATCTTTCCACGAAGAACTTGCCCCATGGTTGATCGAAGCGTGGCGCTTGCAAAGCACCGCATGGCTGCGCCGTGGCCAGCCCGATCAGGCCGCCCAAGCCCTCGAGCAGGCCGTGACAACCTTCCCCACCCACACCGCACTTAAGCGCGAACTCGCTGACTTGCTCTACGGCCTCGCGCTCGCTCACGAAACGAACACCTCCTACGCCGCGCGCGCCATCCAGTGGTACGAGAAAACTCTGCGCGAAGCAGGTGAATCCACTGACATTCTTGGTCGGCAAGCCCAGCTGCTGCTCTTGCTCGGCCGCGCTGCCGAGGCACGTAACGCAGCCGTGCGCCAACTCGCACTCGACCCAAGCTCCCCGGCCGCTCTCACCACGATCGGCTGGACCTACGTGTCCGACGGTGACAACGCCACCGCACGCATCTTCTTCCGTAAGGCCCTTGATGTGAACGCCAGCTACGCCCCTGCCCGCGACGCCCTCGCCGCTCTGCCCGAGTAAAACACATCTCTCCCCCCCAACTACGCTCCTCATGCACGGTGCCAGGTCCTTTCGGCTCGGTTCGTCACTACATCCTTGCATACCTCTGGCGCGCGTCAGCGACACACAATTTTCCCTAAAAAATGTATCCTATGTGCATCGTGACAATCACGCCACAGCGTTCTCGCAGACGTTAGTTCGCCGTACGGACAACGTAGTCAATTCCGCGTTCAAGTCCCTGTTCGGGTAGGCGCAATTTCGGCCATGTGAATATACAAGACCGGCTCCCTAATTAACCGCAGTGGCGCACCTGCCTGCTTTTGCCGGGGAAAATGCACCCCGCCCGTGGACGCGATACTTGGCAATCTATTACATCGCGCGCTATTCGACAAGACGACACCTCACGGCCTGCACGCCATTTTCTACCCCCACGCTCAAGCGCCACCATGTTCTGTGCGGAAAACGATGTAGCATAACTTTGCCACACATTGCAACACACACCTGTCTATCGTGCGGGCAACCGAGGTCGCCCCATACAGTACCAAAGGCGATAACCGTGCATACGGTGACATTCCCCGCATGATTACCGAGCAAGGCTAGCACTAACGGGCAGCCAGCGTAACTCGCCACGGTCATTAGCATTTCTATGCACGACCAGGAATGCATCGCACCCTTCGCGCCGCTAACACAGACAATAATTGTCGCTTGCGGAGCTTGCCTACAGGATCGTGTGCAGTTGCGCCAACACCTTTAACACCAACAGAGGCTCTGCCAACATCGCCATTCGGGCGCGAAGGACTAACAACCACTGTGACACTCTCTGCGAAGTCACGCGGTTCATTTTTCTGCGTTGTGTATGCGCTTGCAGGGTATTCTCGTCACGCAAGTCGCCACGCCAGCGACAAAGCGCACTTGTCGGAAGGACAATACCCTACTACACTTTTCCAGCAGGTGGGGCACGGGTCCCAGTTGAGCACGAGGCAACAACGTGCTGTGACACATGAAAAACAGACGCGTGACAATCAAGAAAATCAGTCGTACGAACGACCGCGCGGCGGACATTCAGCAGAATAACGGCCCCCTGATACGGCGGCGGAGCCCATCGGCACAGGTTTTCTCGATCTCAGAGCTTTCCCCTCGGTGGAGACAAACAGGCGCTCGCATGTCTGCAACCACAAAATGCTATACTAGCGCCATGAGCACCGCAAACGATCTCACCTTGGACAACAAACGACTCGAACGCGCACGGCGCTATGATCGCATTCACAACTGGCTCTTTCTCGTTGACCTTCTCCTGATCCTGGTGGCGTTGTCGGCAATGATGTACCGCGGGGAACGTGGTGTGTCTTTTGCCTTGCTGCGCCTGATTGAGCACCATCTCAGCACGCACCGGTGGATCGCCACCGCGGCGTACTTGGGTGCCGTGGTAACAGGATATGTGGTGGCGTTCTTGCCCTATCACTGGTTCAAAGGCTATTACCTTGAGCATCAATTCCAACTCAGTACTCAGCGCTGGTACCAGTGGTTGGCGGACGAACTTAAGAGTTGGCTCGTCATGCTCGCCGTGGTCGTGCCGCTTGGCTCATTGTGGTACTGGTTCATGCGTGCGGCAGGCGCGTGGTGGTGGCTATGGGCTGCTGCAGGGTGGATCTTTTTCCAAGTGATTTTGGGCATGGTGTTTCCCGTGCTAATCCTCCCACTGTTTTACCGCAGCCGTCCGGTGGAGGACACAAGCCTCCTCGCAGCAGTAGAGGACCTGGCGCGCCGCTGTGGCGTGCGCGTGCTTGGCGTATATCGGCTTGGGTTGTCAGCGAAGACACGTAAGGCAAATGCGGCCTTGGCCGGATTGGGCGCCACGAAACGCGTGCTGCTCGGCGACACTCTCCTGGATCACTTCACCCCACAAGAGGTGCTGTGTGTCCTAGCCCATGAGTTCGGCCATTACTGGCACGCACACCTGCCCAAATTACTCGTCGTGACCGGGGCCAGCGCGGTCGTCGGTATGTGGCTGGCCGATCGCGTAATGCGAGCTTTGGCAGCGTTGCTTGGCATCAGTGATCTCACCTGCGTCGCTACGTTCCCCCTGCTCCTCCTTGCCTTGCTGGTATTCGCCGTACTCACGCTCCCCTGCATGAACGCTTTAGCGCGTCACTGTGAACGCCGTGCAGATCTTTTCGCTCTCGAGACTACCCGCGATCCGGACGCTTTCATCTCGGCCATGACGCGCTTGGCCGCGTCCAATCTCTCCAATCCCGAACCGCATCCGTTGATCGAGTGGCTGTTGCATAGCCATCCCAGCATCGCACGTCGCATCGCCGCGGCTCGCGCATGGCAAGCAGCACGTGGCTCGGGGGCAATTTAAGTACGCACAGTCTCCTCGCCGCGCCGACGCGCAACACGCACTCGCCTCGTGTTTCCCACCTCACGCTTGGGCAAACAGCACTGCTGGCAAGAGTCCCTGCCGTGAGGAAGCAGGTCACACTCCTGACGACCGTCAGCGCTGACGCTGTGTGACCTCGTCTTTGCCCAAGGTCGAAGAGGAGAACATGTTTCCGTTTGATCTCGCAAGCGCCTGCGCTGCCGCCTCCCACGCTGCTTCCGACAAGACACGGTAGGCTGGGCGGTAAAGTTCTATAAAGGCGGCGCTGTGGTGAACCACTGGATAATCGTGCTGTGCCAGCCACTGATCATAGCGCGCCACTGCCGCGGCGTCCAACGGCAATGCGCCTGCACGTACTGCCGCGACGACACTTTGCCACGCCTGCGAGATTGTAAGACTTTGTGGGACCTTCAGACACACCGATTCGCGCAGAGCGTGGCGCACCCGCTCGAGTGAGCCCCCGCGCGCTTTCCATGCCCGCAAGTCCAACCACCCCCAATCAGCGTTAATCGCTATCGGCCGCCAGAGTTCGCCAGGTTCCGCCACCAGACTTTCCCACTCGCACGCTAAATCCCGTTCCATTTGCTCCACTTCGTGCGCAAGGTGCGCGGGCCCTGCCACACCCTGCATAATGACTTTGTACACATCCTGCGGTGTCGCCCCCGGATACCGCCGGAGAAACTCGCGTGCCCGCTGCACTGGGTCGTTTGGCGTGCTGGTCACACACGTCCATGAAGACGTCAGCGTGGCCGCCGCCGTGCGAATGTCGTCGCGCGTCACTGCAGCGACGCGGGCTGGAAATCGCTCCCCTTGCTCTAATCCTTGCCCACGATACAACCAGCGCGCCGCGTCGCTCGCCAGCGCACTCAGTGTCTGACGCTCGCGGTAAAACAGTGCCAACACATCCTGCCGCGCACGCGCCACCTGTGCCTCCTCCACGTCACCCACGGCGAGACGCACCAACACATTCGTAATGCGTACCAGCGCCAGCCCCACATCGCGCGGCGCACATTGCGCCATCGTGACCAGTGCGCCCCCTTCCGGCTCGCTCAGGTACGCTGACGTCACCACGTATGCGATGTTTGTTGTCCCGCGTAAAGCGTGAAACACAATGCCGTTCAAGCCTCCTAACATCGCACGCAACACGGCGAAAACGGGCATATTCTCATCCGTCACACGCGGCGCTGGTCCGCCAAGTACCAGTGTTGCCTGTGCACGGGGCGTGTAATACGATACGAACGGACGCGGTGGATGAGGCTTAAATGCCGTAGCACATCCAAGCGCTGGCGCAACGCCACGCACATGTCCGAAATAACGTTCACATAACCCAAGCACACGTCGTGGGTCACACGCCCCTGCTACCGCGATCACCACGTTCGACGGCTGCAAAAGCCCTCCGTGATACTGAACAAGCTCTTCTCGCGTCACGCTCGCCAACGCGTTACTCGCGCCAGCTAGCGGCATGGCGTAAGGATGCCCCGCAAAGAAAACTTCGTTAAAATTCAACATCGCCTCCTGATTCCAAGCGTCGCGCAAAGCCGCAACTGTACCCAAACACAGCCGTCGTTGCTTCTCCAACTCCCCCTCAGGAAACGTGGCGTTCAACGCTGTATCTGCAAGTGCTTCGAACAAAAACGCAAGGTCGTCCGGGGCACATGAGGCACTGGCGCGAATCGCGTCCCGCGTGGCCTCATACACCAGCCGCGCGCCCCGCACATCTAGCTCGCGCGCGAGACTTGCCGCATCACGTGTCTTCGTCCCTTTCGTCAGCATCGCCGCACACAGCGTGCTGATGCCGTTGTTCATCGGCGTCTCCGTGCGTAGCCCGCCAGGAAGATAAAGGCAGCACTCCACAAGCGGCGTACGCATGTCTTGCCTGATCGCAATACGCACGCCGTTCCACAGCTGTGTAACCAACCACTGGTGAACGGGAGAAGGTCCTCGACTGGCCGCCAAAGGTACGTTCGTCGCCACCAATGGAAGAATCATCGCCGTGGTCATCGCATTCGTGCTGCAGTAGGTGCGCACGATGCGGCCGAGATCTCCTGCGCGCACAGCTTCAATTTCCGCGAGGTAACGTCCTGAGAATTGCGCATCACCGTACGCAAGCAGATTGTTAGCCAGCGTCGCGGCAATGGCGCTCGCTGATTGCGTCGTGCGCGCGTATTCGAGCAACGCGCTGCGCCGCGCACGCTGCAGCGCCCGTTCGTCCACCAGCTCCCTGCCGAGGCGCTGCACTACTTCGATCACTGCATTCACTGCCGACGTAATGTTGCTTACATCACATGAGAACGAGATGATGAAGAGCGCATTCCCCGTCCATGGCACCCAGGTGCTCGCCGAAACACCGTAGACCAACTGCCGCCGCGTACGCACTTCATCCACCAACAATGAACTCTCTCCCTCGCTCAGCACACGACTCAAGACGTCAAACGCAAACACATCAGGATCGCCCACCGGCGCCGCGTGCCACGCCAATAAAACCTGCGCATGTTGCACCGGCATGTGCCGCACAGCAACCCGCGGGCTGAGCGGCCGCGGCTCCGCCATGACGAGCGCCGGCGTTTCTGGTCGCCGCGGTATCGCCCCGAATGCCCGCTCAGCCACCTCGCGCGCTCGCGCCGCGCTCACGTCTCCTGCAATTGCGACCACAATATTGTTCCCCGCGTACCGCTCCTGGTAATAGGCAACCAAATCCTCACGCGTCACACGTGCCAAATTGTCGAGATAGCCTATCACCGGCACGCGCTGTGGCGAGTTGACAAAAATTGTTTCCAGTAACTGGTACCAGTTGACCCTCCCAGGCTCCTCTTCCCCCATGCGAATCTCCTGTGCGATCACCCCCCGTTCCCGCTCTACAATCACGGGGTCAAACGGGCACGCGTATAAGCATCGTCCGATTGCTTCTGCTGCCCGTTCCCAATCCTCCACGCCCGTTTCACAATGATAACACGTGTGATCTGCCGTGGTGTAGGCATTTACCACGCCTCCCAGCTCCTTTAACATCGTGGCCGCAATGTGCTCGATAAAGTGCGAAATGCCGCAGCCAGTGTACCGTCCTTCCCGCATCCCGCCTGTGTTGTTCACAAACGCCTGCACCGCCACCACCGGAACGTCGTGCTTCTCCGACACTAACACCCGCACACCGTTCGGCAACTCAAAATGTGTGCACGGCAGCGGCGGCACCGGCGCCGCGCTCAGCAGCGCCGCGCCCACTGCAACCAACGCCACTCCACCAATGCGTACGCTCATACCCCTGCCACTACACTGTTCCTCAGACACCCTATCCCTTCTATCTCGACTTCCACCACATCGCCCGGTTGCATCGGACCAACCCCCGCCGGCGTGCCTGTGGCAAGCACATCCCCCGGCTCCAACGTCATCACATGCGACGCGAATGACACAAGTTCGCGTACCCCAAAAATCATCCGCGCGGTACTCGATGACTGCCGTACCTGCCCATTCAGCCGGCACTCAATCCGCAAGGCCGAAGGATCAACACCACGCGCAATGACCGGCCCCAGCGGACAAAACGTATCAAACGATTTCGCGCGTGTCCACTGACCGTCCTGGCGCTGCACATCACGTGCGGTCACATCGTTCAGACACGTGTAGCCAAAAATAACCTCCCCCGCCGCCTCTGGCTTCACCCGCCGCGCCCTCCAGCCAATCACTACCGCCAGCTCCGCTTCATAATCTACCCGCTGTGTCCAGTACGGCGGATACACAATCGCTTCCCCCGGCCCAATCACGCTCGTTGGGGGCTTGAGAAACAATAACGGGGACGCCGGTATACTGTGACCTAACTCCTGCGCATGGTCATGATAGTTTACCCCTACGCATATGATTTTGTGAGGCTCACACGGCGCTAGCAGCTCAAGCCCTGCCGCCTCACCCTCCGCCACGACTAGCGCCGCGCCGTCCCACGGTGCGCCCGATAAAATTTCACAGCGCATATCCGTCAGGCGTGCATACGCCGGCCCATAATTCGTGCGAATGCGCGCGTAATATTCAAGCCCCATGACAATACCTCGTCAAAGAAAAGTTTCTACCCACTGCGCCATGCGCTCTCATTTCGCTACTCACCACACATCGCGCCTTTTAACCACGACGGGGTCATACGAACTATGCAGTGCACACAGTTCGTCCACTGCTTTCAGCAGCATATCGTGCCAGGTATCAAGTTCGTCTGCGTAGGCTCTGAAGAACGGTAAATGCCAGCGTGGGCGCGGCCCCCGCCACGCACTCGCTAACGCTTGTTTCAGCACCTCGGCCTCGCGCCGCAGCTGTTGGTGAAATTCGCGCGAAAGCTCAGAAGCTTTAGTTTCCGAAGGCCGCGCAGAGTGCAACCGCCGCCGATTCGCCGCCACCACCTGATTATGCGCGCGCACCCAGTCGCTCACCCCGCGGTGCACCGCGTCCGCTGTCTCTTCTGGTAGTAACTGCCAGTAGGGGTCGTCCGCCCACGCATCCAGAAGCTGCGACAGCTGCGTAAGCTTCTCTTCGCGCTCGCGCAACCACCCGGATTCCGCGACAAACCAGCGTTGGTCCACCTTCACCCAGTTCTTCACGTTGTCCACCCGAAACCCAAACCGCCGTGTCACCGCAAACGGCGTGTTCGTCGAAACCCAATCTGGATTGCCACGTTTCACATACGTGGCGATCCCCAGCACCTTCCCATCACACGTCAGAATCGGACTCCCACTGTGCCCGCGCACAAACTGTGCGTCCGTCTCCACCTTCAGCGGCCCCACCCCCACTATCTTCCCGCTGATCACCCGCATCACCTCCTCACCTTCTGCATTCCCACACACCGCGACCGGTACGTTCAAACTCCTCGGCGTCGCAATCGCTAAACATTGTTTTGGCACCTGGCGTAGCTTGAGGCGCACTACGTCCCGATCACTTGCCGCTTCGATCGCCACGGGCTGAAATGTCTCCCCCCGATGATTCGCAAAGCGCATCCCACTGTTCCCCATCAGCACGTGAATGTTCGAATACAAGCACGTGCTTACCCCATCCGTCGCAATAAACCCCGTCCCCGCGCCACGGCTCCCCGTAATCGTCACGATGCACCCCAAGATCTCTTCACTGAGCCCGCTTTCCATTGCGCCCACACCAGCTGCGCTCGCCACGCCAAACGGCGCGTTAGTGACTGCGCCCACCTCACCGCTCAACAGGACCAGGAACCCCAGCCACAATATATTTCCAAAAGTAGTGATCCTGCAGGACATAGCGCCGCCTCACTAAGGTTCATAAACTCGCCCTATCATACCAAACCCTGTGGGAAAAGCCAAGCGACTCGCGTACCAGCGCTTCGCCTTTCTCTCCTACTCGCGCGTGGAGACGCGAAACGGCCCATGATCTCGCTTGAACGCACGAAAACAGTTCTTCTGAGAAGGCGCCCCCTCATCAACATTTTTTGCTGTCTGCAGTCGACATTTTTTGTCGTCTGAATGCTTCTAACGGCGCGTGAGAGCCGCCACGCTCGATTAAATCAGCACGCCAATCTCGAAACCGCGTGCGCTTGAATTGCGTACATTACTCGTGAACACCTGAGGCGCTCGTTCTCTCACAGAGCGCACCCCCCGCATTGCCTGGGAAAAGAAAAACCTCCTCTGCTGTGCTTCATGTCTCGAAAACCCGCAGCCTCTAAACTTGTACCAAACAACACACGTGCGACTAGCTCCAGTTACCCTGCAGGAACCCATTCACGTCTGTGTTTTGACGTTTGTCCGCACACTCTTTTGCTTGTGCTGTTCTTATCTTTTCAGAATCGTGCCATTTCTCAAATTAGTATGCGCGCTGATAACGTCGCTTTTATTTCTTTCTTTGCGTCACCGAGCCGCGTCAACACAACCGTCCTCCCGGTTCTCGATTCTCTCATACCCCGGGTCTTTTTAGTCTAACATCTGACGCGATCAGTTGCATTTCATGATCCATTGTGCTATGTTAGACGCGCCTCAAGAGCGCCAATGGAGTCGTCCATGAAGCTCAAGGCATACAGAGTGGGCAGGTCGCGCGGCAGTCGCGCAGGCTGTGTCAGTGTTTTCACAACAGCGACGCTTATTCCTTCTTCATCCTCGCTTTTCTTCAGCGTTTTAAGGCCGGTAATTATGTATTTGAGCGTGCTCTTCACTCCCGCACCATGGCAACGCGCTGCCCACGGTCGGGCTACTTAACTTAACCACACAAGGAGGAACGTATGGCTGCTCTCTCACCAATCGAACTGGCCAGCATGACCGAGGGGCTTACGGAACAACAGAAGATGTTGTTTCACATCCAGTACAACGCGGCAAAGAAGGATAGCTCGATCGCAATCATTCTCGCGGTCTTGCTCGGTTGGTTTGGCATTGACCGTTTCTATGTGGGCGATATCGGCCTTGGGTTACTTAAGTTATTTACAGGCGGTCTGTGCGGCATCATGTGGCTGATTGATATCTTCCTGATTAGTGAAAAAGTGGCCGCATATAACCGCACCAAAGCCCAGGAAATTGTTCAAATGCTCAAGATGAGTGGCTAATGCCAGGAGCAGAGCGCTGCGCGTCCTTAGGCACGCCCAGCACCCCACGCTGTCACCGTACTACAGGGTGCTGCCACACACCCGGGCGTCACGTGTGGCTCTTTTTTGCGTGCAACGTGGTAACGTGCATAAATTGCCCTCCGACCGACTGCTGATGTGCCCGTCAACGCGCCAAAATTGAGGTATGCGAAATTGTTTTCCTGTTCAGCCGCACACGCCTTCGCGAGTATCTCCAGTAATGCGCAGATGAAGGCTGTCCTGAGCTGCAATTGCCCCACGAGGTCACTTTTCATTGTTCGCCCGCTCCAAATGACCGCTTGCCACGGCTGCACTTATGCGTGATGTGTCTGCGCAAAAGTAGTTGCCAAGTCGCGCTGCCTGCCTTGGATCGAGATGGGAGTGCGCAAAGTTGCGAGTGGACCTGATGCGTGTGAACGCCCTTGAGTGGGAGGCACAGGACGCGACGCCCACAATCGCGCGTGAAAATAAGCCGCATTCAATTCACGTGAATGGGACTTTCTGGTGGGCATGGGCCTCGTGCCCGCGAGGTACACGTGACGATTGGTCGCCGAGGTCCTCCGCGACTCAATCGACAATGTTTGCTGATTGCAAACGACAATTTATGTCGTTTGAATTTGCGTGGAGTGTGTTCGCGTGAAGATACAGTTGTCGAGTTAGGCGATCCTCCATATAAAAAAAACGCACGACAACCGGCCACCGACGCCGGCCCGTGTCAGCAAAAAAGCCAGGTGGGAAGCTTAGTGGCCGGGTGAGCTCCTTTTTCAGAGAGTCGGATACGTTCGTGGACGTGGTAATGCTGGGAGTTTTTTTGCGCATCCAAAGTTAATGAGTGGTCCCGTGGGGCTCACGCATGTAGAGGTAGTTAAGATGGAGCGATCTGAAAACAGTAACGGGAAGCATAGTTGTGTGCGGCATACGCAGGCAACGCGCTGGTATGTCAGACGCTTTGACAACCCAAAGGGTAAATGGTATAATCCAGACCGTTTATAGAAGAGGAGGCGTTGTGTCACAACGCCCATCGAGCTGAGCATTGTCTAACTTCGTAGGAGTCGTGGATGAGAAAACGGACCTGGTGGCTTGTGCCGTTGATGGCAGGTGCCGTACCCCTATGGGCGGCGGACGCGACAGTAGTGAGTACCTACTGGTGGATTGCACCGGTGGGTGCGGTGACAGCGCTGGTGTTTGCCTTTGTGTTCTACCGGCAGATGCTGACGGCGAGTCAGGGGAACGAGCGCATGCAGATGATCGCACAGTATGTGCGCGAGGGGGCAATGGCCTATTTGCATCGGCAGTACAAGGTGGTCGCGATTGTGTTTGTCGTGTTGGTCGCGATCCTGGCGGTCTTGGCGTACTTGGGGATTCAAAATCCGTTTGTGCCGGTCGCATTTTTGACGGGGGGGTGTTTTTCGGGCTTGTGCGGGTATTTGGGGATGAAAACGGCGACGCAGGCGAGCTCGCGTACGGCACAGGGTGCATCGGAGAGCTTGAATCGCGGGCTACAGATCGCGTTTCGCTCGGGAGCGGTGATGGGGTTGGTGGTCGTAGGCTTTGGTCTGCTTGACATTGCGGCATGGTATTTCATTCTTGATCGGTTGGTCTTTACGCCGGAGCACATTCAGCACGGGCTAAAGGTGCTGGGCCTGACGCTCGTGCATGCAAATCCGGACGCGGTAGTAAATGGGGTCCTGACGGCGGCGGCGCAGCATCACAAGCTCGCCGAAATTACGACGACGATGATTACATTCGGCATGGGGGCTTCAACCCAGGCACTGTTCGCGCGTGTCGGTGGCGGTATTTACACGAAGGCGGCCGACGTGGGCGCTGACTTGGTGGGGAAAGTAGAAGCGGGGATTCCGGAGGATGATCCACGTAATCCGGCAACGATTGCGGACAATGTAGGTGATAACGTGGGTGACGTGGCGGGTATGGGTGCAGACTTGTACGAGTCATACTGCGGCTCAATTTTGGCCACGGCAGCGCTTGGGGCTGCGCTGGGGCTGCGGAATGGCGAGGCGCCGTTGAGATATGTGCTTGCACCGATGATCGTCGCGGGTGTGGGGATTCTGCTTTCCATTGTGGGGATCTATGCGGTGCGCTGCAAGGAAGGGGCAACGCAAAAGAATTTACTGCGTGCGTTGTTGTTCGGAACTTTAGGCAGCTCGATATTGATTTTCTTCGCGGTGGCGGTGCTGTGTCAGCTACTTGGGTTGGGATGGAGCATCTTTCTTGCCGTGGCAGCGGGGTTGATTGCTGGGGTGATCATTGGGCAATCTACGGAGTACTACACTTCGGATGAATACGCGCCAACAAAAGGGATTGCTGCGCAAGCACCCATGGGGCCGGCGACAGTGATCATTGACGGATTGGCGGTAGGCATGATGTCGAGTGGTGTACCAGTGATCACGATCGTAGTAGCGATTTTGTGTGCGTTTGGTTTTGCGGGGGGATTCCGCGATATGGCGTTAGGGCTGTATGGGGTTGGCTTTGCCGCGGTGGGGATGCTAGCGACGCTGGGCATCACGTTGGCGACAGATGCGTACGGGCCGATTGCTGACAACGCGGGTGGTAACGCGGAGATGAGCCACTTGCCACCGGAGGTACGCCAGCGTACGGACGCGCTGGACGCGCTGGGGAATACCACGGCTGCCACAGGGAAAGGCTTTGCGATTGGCTCGGCGGCATTGACGGCCATGGCATTGCTCGCAGCGTGCTTAGAAGAGATCAAGATTTGGGAGTTTCGCTTCACGCACGGTGGGGGGCTGCAATCTGCCGTGGCGGCCGCAGCAAGTTCAGCGCACGTCACGATCAAAGAGCTGGTGCAGAGGTATGATATCAACTTAATGAATCCACTGTTGTTGTGTGGGCTGTTTCTCGGCGCGATGATGGTATTGGTGTTCTGCGCGCTGACGATGAAGGCAGTGGGGCGGGCCGCGGGGGCGATGGTGAACGAAGTGCGGCGGCAATTTAAGGAAAAGCCAGGGATCATGGCAGGGACTGACAAGCCTGACTATGCGCGGTGCGTGGCAATTTCAACAGCGGGGGCGCAGCGTGAGATGCTGGTCCCGTCGTTATTGGCAATTTTAGCGCCCCTGGTAACGGGGTGTGTGTTAGGCGTGCCGGGGGTGCTCGGATTGCTGGCAGGCGCGCTGACGACGGGTTTTGCCTTTGCGTGTTTGTTGAACAACGCCGGTGGCGCATGGGACAATGCGAAAAAGTACATTGAGAAGGGCAATTATGGCGGCAAGAAGCTGCCTGACGGAAGCAAAAATCCTGTCCACGGCGCCGCGGTAATTGGCGACACAGTGGGCGATCCATGCAAGGACACGTCAGGGCCGTCATTGAATATTTTGGTGAAGCTGATGAGTATGGTCGCCGTAGTGTTCACGCCGGTATTTTTAAAAGTTGCCCCGGTGGTGCAAAGCTGGCTGGGGTTGACGAAGTAACACAGGAACAAAAGAGGCGCACATGACGCGCAGGATTGTGGGAGCGAGTCTGCTGGGGTTGGGAAGCTGGCTGGCGGTGGCTCAGGTGTGGGCTATGGCAGGACCGCAGGGTGAGGGACAAGGGCAAGCCAGCCCGTGGAACATGTTGTTCATTTTTGCCTTATTCATGGTGGCGATGTATTTCTTCATGATCCGGCCCGAGCAACGGCGACGCAAAGAAAAGGAGGAGATGCTGCGCAGCGTTAGCGTGGGGGACAAGATTGTGACCACGGGCGGCATTTACGGGATCGTGCGGCAAGTGAAGGAGGACACAGTACGGCTGCAGATAGACGATCACGTGCGGATTGAGTTAGCAAAGTCGGCGATAGCGAACGTGGTCGAGCGCGGAGGCGAACAGAGCGGCGCGGCCACAACGTAAGCGGCTGGTAACGGCAAGCGAGGCGGAGCGGGCATGACACAACAGATGCGGATCAAAGGGCTGGTGATCCTGGCCAGCGTACTAGTCTGCGCATATTTGGTGTACCCGACAGTGCGGTGGGCACTGTATACACCGGCGGAGCGCGAGGAACTGGCAGGTAATCCACGTGAGCAGAAACTCGGCAAGTGGCGTGAGGAGGAGTTGCGGCTGAGCGATGCAGGCTTTGGCCCGCGCTTCGCGTTTAGCTTGAAGAAGTGGTGGCAGGGTGACCGCGATCGCGTGCTGAATTTGGGCTTGGATCTCCAAGGGGGCTTGTTCGTAGTCCTGGAAGTGCAGCTTGATGACGCCGTGCGTGTCCAGAATCAAAACATCCGCGAGTTGCTCAAGGACACGCTAATGGAGAAGAACATTGAATATATCCGCATCGCGGATATAACCGCGGACCAGATCCAGTTGGTCTTCACGAATCAAGCAGTGGCACAGCAAGCGTTGACAGTGATTCGTGCGGATGCCGATTACATGAATCGTTTGGTACTGCCGGAAGAAGCTCGCGGTCCGGAGTTTACGGTGCGCCTGCGAGGTATTTATATTGAGAACATCAAGCGAAAGGCGTTGGAGCAAGCCCGGCGCGTAGTGGAAAATCGTGTGAACGAATTGGGCCTGACCGAGCCGAGTATTCAAGTGCAAGAACCGGCACGCGTGATTGTACAGTTGCCGGGCGAAAAAGATCCGGACCGGATCTTACGCTTGATGAAGCAGACGGCCAAGCTAGAATTCCGGCTTACCGCTACCGACACCATTACCAAGCGCGTCATTGACAGTATTGATCGCTACAAACGAATCAAGGATAAGTTGCTGGTTGAACAGGGGCGCACAGAAGAGGGTGTACCGTATACGACGTACAAGATTAGTGACGCTGACACGGACTACTTCAAGATGTTACTGAGCGACAGCAACGTGCTCAGCCGGGTGCCAGCGAACTACGTAGTGATGCTTGGGCGGCCAGTACCTGAGGAAGGGCGCGGTGTTTTTCGCGAATTTCTGCTTGTGGAGCGCGATGTTGCAATTGACGGTATGTCACTCACCGATGCGCAGGTGACCGTGCAGGACACGGCACAGAACCGAATTGTCTCACTTTCATTGGATACCAAGGGTGGTCAACGACTTAAGATGATTTCGCGCAAAGCGGCCAGTTTGTACAAGAACAATAGCATCGTTTCGCGGCTGGCGATCGTTCTCGACGACGTGGTGTATTCTTCACCGTTGCTGCTCGAGTATATCCCGAGTAATAACGCGATTATTCGGGGACACTTTACCGAGCGCGAGGCGGCAGATTTGGCCTTGGTGCTGCGCAGTGGTGCGCTGCCGGCGAAGTTGGAAATTGTACAGAATCGGACCGTGGGGGCGAGTTTAGGAGCTGATTCCATTCGACGTGGAGTGGTTTCCGGCATGGTGGGGGCCGCTGTCGTCGTTGCCTTTATGGCAGGCTATTACTTGCTGGCGGGTTTAGTCGCAGATTTTGCGTTGTTCTTAAACATGCTCATTTTGCTTGCGGTACTCGCGTTCTTCCGCGCCACGCTGACCTTGCCCGGGATTGCGGGTATTATTCTGACGGTGGGAATGGCGGTGGATGCCAACGTGTTGATTTTTGAACGTATTCGTGAAGAGCTGGCCGCGGGGAAGGAGTTACGGCGCGCGATCAAAGATGGTTTTGGTCGTGCCTGGATCACGATTGTGGATTCTAATCTAACCACAATTGCGACGGCGTTGATTTTGTACTTCCTTGGTACGGGACCGATTCGCGGCTTTGGATTGACGCTCATGATCGGTCTGCTGGCCAACCTGTTCACGGCCGTCTTTGTCTGCCGGTTTATTTTTGACTGGATGACGCTGAGCGGCCGGCTCACCTCGTTGCGCATGTTTCAGCTTTTTGCGCAGCCACGATTGAATGTGCTCAAAGTACGGCATATCTGCCTGGCAGCGTCGCTTATAGTGATTATCGGCGGAATGACCGTGTTTACGGTTCGCTACGTGAATCAGAACAAGGCACTTGCAGCGGGGAAAGTGCAGCTGGGCGAGACGCTGCTTGAAAAGCCGATCAAAGGCATTGAGCTGACCGGAGGTGATGTGTTGCGGTTAAAGTTCAAAGGATTGGTGAGCGTGGGACGGATCCGATCGGCCCTGGCTAAGGTTGGTTTGGGTGACAGCATGATTCAGGCGGTAGACGCGGGTGATGAAGTGCTGATTCGGAGCCCATTCAACACGAGTGTACGCGCGATTCAAGCCTTACAGCAACATTTGTCTGGTGAATCGTTTGAGGTGACGGAGGAGGACCGCATTGGCCCGGCGATTGGCAGCGAATTGGTCACCAAGGCTTTTTACGCCATCATTGTGTCGCTCATTGTGATGGTGGTGTATCTGACCTGGCGGTTCGAATTTCAGTATGGATTGGGCGCAATGGTTGCGCTGGTACATGATGTTCTTGTTACCTTGGCCTTCTTTGCGTTAACAGGGAGGCAAATTTCGTTGACGGTCATCGCTGCGTTGCTGACCATTGTGGGATATTCGGTCAATGATACGATTGTTGTGTTCGATCGCATTCGAGAGGACCGGCGTTTGAACAAGGGCTTGGGAATGGAGGATGTGATCAATCTAGCCGTCAATCAGACGTTGTCGCGGACGGTCCTGACGGCGGGAACGACGTTGGTGGTGGTGCTGGCGCAGTATTTGTTTGGCGGCGAGGTCATCAACGATTTTGCCTTCGCCTTGCTGGTGGGGATTGCAGTAGGCACGTATTCCTCGGTGTTCATTGCCAGCCCAGTCGTTTTGTTCTGGGAAAAGGTGTTTAAACGCGTTGCGCACCGCGCGAGGTAAGGAAGAGAGATGAGCACGCGTGGCATCGGGTACACCTACTTGATTACCGGTGGTGCGGGCTTTATTGGCTCAAATTTTGTGCATTACGTTCTGGCGACATATCCGGAGTGTCGGGTGATCAACCTCGACAAATTGACATACGCGGGCAATCTGGACAACTTGAGAGACCTGGCCACTGAGCGACGGCATGAATTCGTGCACGGCGATATTGCTGACGCGGAGCTCGTCAATAAGCTGTTTGCGCAGGGGATTGATGTCGTTGTGAATTTTGCGGCGGAGACACATGTGGACCGTTCGCTGGGGGACTCGACGGAGTTCTTGCGCACGAATATTCACGGTTCGTACGTGTTGTTAGAAGCGGCGCGCACACACGGGATCAAGAAATTCATTCAAATTTCCACTGACGAAGTGTACGGCTCGATCGAGCCGGGGCGATCTTCGCGTGAGACCGATGAGTTGCGGCCGCGCAATCCGTATGCGGCAACGAAGGCTGGAGCTGACCGGCTGGCATACTCGTTCTTTGCCTCCTACAGTCTGCCGGTATGCATTACGCGAGCGTCAAACAACTACGGGCCGTATCAATATCCGGAAAAATTGATTCCGCTGTTTGTGACGAACTTGCTCGAGGACAAGCCGGTGCCAATTTACGGGGATGGGCGGAATGTACGAGATTGGCTCCATGTACAAGATCATTGCCGTGCGATTGATGTAGTGATTGCGCGCGGGGTGGACGGAGAAACCTACAACATTGGGGGTGGTAACGAGCGCGAAAATATTCAGGTGGTGGATTTGATTTTTGCGTATTTGCAGAAACCCGCCTCGCTCAAACAATACGTGAAAGACCGTGAAGGGCATGACCGGCGGTACTCGTTGTGCTCTGACAAAATCAAGCAGCTGGGCTGGGCGCCGCAGGTACCTTTTGAAGAAGGCTTGCGTGCCACGATCGACTGGTATGTACAGAATCGCTGGTGGTGGGAGAAGCTCAAGAGCGGTGCGTACTGGGAGTACTACCGCAAGCAGTATGTGGAGCGTGAAAGTCGCACGCGACGCGCACAGAAGCGCTAGGGGCCTTGTGCTCGGCGCCTGTATGGCGTCTCCGCGTTCCATGCCGGAGGTGAGTAATGCCTTCGTACGGGCGTGTATGCACGGATTTGGCCAAGCCGGGATGCTTTGTGGGTAGCTGAAAAGGTGAGGGAGGCCAGCGCGGAGCCACCCTGCCCTAGTAAGCGAGACCAATGCGGCTGGGTGCGTGAAGAGGAAAACAGGCATGCGCGGGAGCTCAGCAAGTGATTCAGTGATACGCGTACAGGATCTGGTGCACGTTTATCCGCGAAGCGCGTGGCAGTTGGGACCGCTTTCTTTCGAGGTGCGCGCGGGCGGGATGACAGGTCTGATAGGCCCCAACGGCTCAGGAAAAAGTACATTGCTAGCCGCATGCGCACGGCATATTCCCGCGCGTGGAAGTATACACGTGTTTCGGCGGCCGATCGCTACGTATGGGGCGCGCGAATGGGCGCGGCTTGTCGCCTACCTGCCACAGTCCATTCAAGCCCAGTTTGATTTTACCGTGGAGGAAACTGTGGCATTTGGTCGCTATCCTCACACGGCCATGATGGGTTTTCTAGACGCGCATGATTGGGCTGTGATTCAGCGCTGCATGGAGCAGGCAGAGCTGAGCCACTTACGCACGCGACGGCTGAGTGAGCTGTCTGGGGGTGAGCGCCAGCGGGTGCATCTTGCTGCGGTTTTGGCACAAGAGCCGCGCCTTATGTTGCTGGACGAACCGGCCACAGCTCTTGACATTCATCATCAAGTTGCATTGTACCGCATTCTGCGGGAGTGCACTGCGGCTGGGATCACTGTAGTGCTCGCCACGCATGACTTGTCCCTTGCGGCGCATTTTTGTGACGAGCTCATGCTTCTTTCAGGGGGGCAGATTGCGGCGCAGGGCAGCCCAGATAGAGTGATTACAGAGCCGCTGATTCATCAGGTGTACGGAGCGCAGGTGCGGGTGGTTACCGTTCCTGGCAGTGTTTCACCCGCAGTTGTGCCGGCACTGTCTCTTATACACATCTCCGAGCCCACGAGA
>JAOACZ010000200.1 GCA_026417575.1 bacterium
GGTCTGAAGAGTGTGTGAGGAGCGACGAGGGATGGCGGTGTGCGGTAGGGCCTGTTGTGGAGAGCAACGTATATGGGGGAGAGAGGTATGATGCGCGCCGAGAGCAGGCTGGGTGGAGCACGAAAGATTTTTGCGATGTGGGGTGGGAGGAGGTGGTAGTGATGGATGGGCCGGGAGGTCGGATGGAAGAGCAATGCATACCACCGATTCGGGTAGTGGAGCGGTTAAGGCCGGTGAGCGTGCGAAGAATGGGGCGGGGGCGATACATAGTGGACATGGGGCAGAATTTTGCGGGATGGGTGAGAATTCGGGTACGAGGGGAGAGAGGGAGAGCCATTCGACTGCGCTTTGCAGAGCGGCTGGATGAGGGAGGTGAATTAGACCCAGCGACGACGGGGGTGGCGGCGACGGGTGTGGAGCAGGTTGACACGTATATTTGTCGAGGGGAGGGGGTAGAGGAGTGGGAGCCACGGTTTACGTATCACGGTTTTCGGTACGTAGAAGTGAGTGGGTGGCCGGGTGAATTAAAAGGGGACGAGGTGAGTGGAGCAGTAGTGCATACTGATTTGAAGGTGGCGGGAGGGTTTGAGTGTTCTGACGAACGGTTGAACATGTTACATCGGATGGCGGTGTGGACGCATCGGAGCAATGTGCATAGTGTGCCGGAGGACTGTCCGACGCGTGAGCGGTGTGGGTGGCTGGGGGATGCGAACGTAGTTGCGGAGTATTCGCTGTGGAACTTTGACAGTGCGAGTTTTTGGAAGAAGTATTTGGACGACATTGAGACGACGCGGAGTTTACACGGTGGGCTGCCGTGCAATATTGCGCCGGGGAAGCGGACGTGTGGGATGGCGAGAGCAGACTGGGCGTTAGCGTTTGTGATGATCCCGTGGTACGTGTACGTGCACACTGGGGAGGTGGGGGTGTTACGCGATCATTGGGAAGGGATGGATACGCTTATGAGGCATTTGGCGGGGATGGCGCGAGGGGGGCTGTTGGAGGATGGATTTGGAGATTGGTGCGAGCCTGGCAGTCCGGGGTATGTGAAGAACACGCCGGTGACATTGACGACGAGTGCGTGGTTTTCTCGTGCTGCATGTGTGATGAGTAAGGTAGCGACGATGGTAGGGGAGGGTGGCTCAGCGGCGTGGTATAGGGACTTGGGGGAGCGGGTGCGGGGAGCGATACGGGAGCGATATCTTGACGCTGTGCGATGGACATTTGGGTCGCAGACGGGGAATGTACTTGCGGTGGAGTTTGGGATTGTGGAGGAAGATGAAGCAGTGCGGGTAGTGGAGAGTCTTGTGGAAGATCTTCGAGGGCATGGGATGCATTTAACGACGGGGATAATGGGGGTGCGATATATTTTTGAGGTGCTGAGCCGATACGGGCGAGGGGAAGAGGCGCTGGCGATTTTGCATGAGGATAGCTATCCCAGTTTTGGAGATATGATCAAGCGAGGGGCGACGACATTATGGGAGGGGTGGGGAGAGCCTGAGGGTGATGAGAGTGGAGGGGTATGTTCGTTGAACCACCCGATGAAGGGCGGGTATGACAATTGGTTTTACACCACGCTTGGGGGAATAGTGCCTGACGAGCGGGAGGCGGGGTTTCGGCACGTATGGTTTGGAGCGAAGCCGGTGGCTGGGGTGGAATGGGTGCGGGTGTGGCATGAGACGGGCTTGGGACGATTTGAGAGCGCGTGGTGGCGAGAGGGCAAGGAGCTTGTGTGGGAGGTGAGGGTGCCGGAAGGGGGCCGCGGGACAGTTGTGTTGCCATACAGTGGGCGCACAGAGTTGATTGGGGCTGGCAGGCACATTCTGCGTGAGGAAGAGGTGGTGGGGGAGGTGAAATGAGCAAGGTAGAGCATGGGCCGGTTGTCGGGGAGGCGCGGCGTGTGGTGACGATGCGAGCGATGGCGATTGCGTGTGTGTTTATGCCATTGCTTGCGATTTGGGTGGTGGAATCAGAGTTAGTGTGGGACACGGCGCATTCGACGGCGATATCGCTATTTACACATGTGGGGGCGGCGTTGTTTGTATTAGCGTTAGTAAACTTAGTGATCCAGCGGTGGTGGCCGCAAGCAGCGCTGACGGGGAGCGAGCTGATGACGATATACGTGATGTGGTCGGTAGCGGGGACGTTGGTGAGCCACGACATGTTGCAGGTGATGTTGCCGCTGATCGCGTTTCCGCATCATTTGGCGAATCCGCAGAATCGGTGGGCGGAGATCATGCTGCCGTACGTAAAGTCGTGGGCGATTATACCGGCGGGGGTACCGACGACTGAATTGATGGTGGGGAACACGACGTTGTATAGGTGGAGCGTGTGGGGGCCGCTATGGAAGCCTTTAGGGTTTTGGATGGTGGTGATTGTGACGCTGATGTGGGCGTGGACGTGTATGGCGAGCATCTTTCGGCAAGCGTGGACGGACAAGGAGCGCCTGAGTTTTCCGGTGATACAAATTCCGCTTTTGTTGGCGACGCGGTTGGAGACGCTTGTGAAGAGCCGCATATTTTGGATAGGGTTTGGGATTGCGGGGGGGATAGACCTTATAAATGGGTTGAATGTGCTATATCCGAACATACCAGCTATTCCGGTGGTCAATGTGTTTAATTTTGCGGAGTATTTTAGCGAGCGGCCGTGGAATGCGATCCTTCAGCCGCAGGCAGAGCTGAACTTATACCCATTTGTGATCGGGTTTTGCTTTTTACTGCCGACTGATTTGATGTTTAGCTGTTGGTTTTTCTTTATGCTGTACAAGCTGCAGTTAGTGGTAACGTCGGCGTTGGGGCTCTATGAGTTACCGGGGATGCCGTTTGTAGAGCAGCAAGCGATGGGGAGCTATTTAGCGTTGGGTGTGCTAGCGCTGTGGCTTGCGCGGCGGCACTTGGCTGGGGTGATGCGGGCGGCGTTGGGGCTGTCTGGGGGAGCGGATGAGGGTGGGGAGCCGATGCGGTACAGGACGATGGTGTTAGGTTTTGTGATAAGCACGGGGTTGTTAGTGATGTACGGGATGTGGTTAGGTGCGAGTTTCGGGATGATGGTTGTGTATTTTGTAATTTTCATGCTGTACTCTGTGGCGATTGCGCGGATGCGGGCGGAGTTAGGGCCGCCGGCGCACGATTTGCATTTTGCGGGGCCGGAGGTGTTGATAACGGATGCGCTAGGTACGGCGCACATCAGCAAAGAGAATTTGACAGTGTTTTCGTTATTTTTTGGATTTAATCGGGCGTACCGTGCGCACTATGCAGCGCATGCGATCGAGGGGTACAAGGGCGCGCAGGCGCTAAGGATGACAGCGCGGGCGATGTTGGTGGCGATGGGCGTAGCGATAGGAGTTGGGTTGGTGACGGGGGTGTGGGCAGTTTTGCATTCGCTGTATGTGAAGCTGTCTCTTATACACATCT
>JAOACZ010000224.1 GCA_026417575.1 bacterium
GTTGTGAAGAGGGAGGGGGGCGTGCCAAGATTTGCCTGTTCACAAAGTTAGCGATAAATGAAGAGGAAGCGAATCGGGTTTTGCGGGAGGCGGGATTTAGTAGTTTGGCGAGGATAACTCATGTGGTGCGTGTAGAGCAGATACCGGTTCTGGGGACTGGCAAGATAGATTATCGAACTTTGCAAGAGAAAGTGGAACAAAAGAGCGAGGTGTGAGGATGAAGGTAGAAGCGAAGAGAGGGGAGAGAGGAGTTGCAGAGGTACTTTTCGCGAGTGTTAGGGTGGAGCGATTAGAGCCGGAGTTAACGTTACCTGCGAAGTTCGAGCGGATGCTGAAGGAGTTTGAGTTGGCGAAGGGTGTGAAGGGGAAGCAGGTGGGGATCAAGATGCATTTTGGGGGCGGGACGGGATACACGACGATTCCACCGGTGTTTGTGAGGATTTTAGTAGAGGAGCTGAAGAAAGCAGGTGCTGGGCGAATCAAGGTGATGGATGACAATCCGGCGAGTGGAATTGCGCGGGGGTATACGCGGGAGGTGCTGGGATGTGAGGTAGTGTCGTGTTTTGGAGCCAGCGGGAGGTATGTATACCGGGAGGAGATAGGGTACCAGACAGTGGACGAGGCGCTATTTGGTGGAGAGGCAGTAGATTGCGAGTATTTCATTGATCTGGCGCACGTAAAGGGTCATGGTGACTGTGGGTTTGGTGGTTCGATCAAGAACATAGCGATGGGAGTTGTGCCGGGCGACACACGGGGGAAGTTGCATCGGTTGGAAGGCGGGATAGTGTATGACGAGGGGCGATGTACGCGGTGCGGGAAATGTGTCAAGGAGTGTCGGAATAATGCGATCAGTTTTACAGAAGGGAAGCGGGTGGAGATCTTTTTTCATCATTGCACGTATTGCCAGCACTGCGTACTGATCTGTCCTGAGGGAGCGTTACGGATGGAGGGGCGGCGGTATGAAGATTTTGTGCATGGGATGGCATTAGTGACGGATAAGTTTTTGGAGCGGTTTAAGGCGGAGCAGTTGTTGTTCATCAACGTACTTTTGAACATAACGATTTTTTGTGATTGTTGGGGGATGAGTACGGCGGCGTTGGTACCGGACATAGGGATCATGGCGTCACGGGACATTTGTGCGGTAGAGATGGCGTCGTTAGATGCAATCAAGACAGAGAAGCTTTTGGTTGAGGGGTTACCGAAGGGACGGGAGTTAAGGGAAGGTGGTCATTTATTTGAGAGGATTCACGGGAAGGATCCGTACCTGATGGTACGGCGGCTGAGTGAGCTGCGAGGGGGGTCGTTAGAGTATCGGTTACGAGAGATCACGTAGCAGAGGGAACTAGAGGGCGCTGGGTGATGAAACGGACATTTCTTGAGCGATTACGTGAGGGGATCATGTTAGGTGATGGGGCGATGGGGACGATGATTTACTCGCGGGGGGTGTTTATTAATCGGTGTTACGACGAGCTGAATCTATCGCAGCCGGAGATTATACGCGAGATTCATCGAGAATACATTGCAGCTGGAGCGGAGATAATCGAGACGAACACGTTTGGTGCGAATCCGTTGTTACTGCGGTTGCACGGGTTAGAGGAGAAGACGCGGGAGATCAATGTGCGAGGTGCGGAGATTGCGCGGGAGGCAGCGCTAGGGAGGGAGGTGTACATAGCGGGGAGTATGGGGCCTACTGGTCGAATTTTGGAGAGTGGGGTAGTGGAGTCAGCGGAGCGGTTAGAAGAGGCGTTTCGATTGCAGGCGGAGGCGTTGGTGGAAGGGGGGGTGGACGTGCTGATTTTGGAGACATTTTACTCGTTGGAGGAGCTTTTATTAGCGTTGGAGGCGGTGAAGGGAGCGGTAGATGTACCGGTGATAGCACAATTTACGTTTGACCCGCATCAGCAGGCGAGATTCGACTCGAGTGGGGTGACTGCGCGGGAGGTAGCGGAGCGGCTGACGGCGGCGGGGGCGGACGTAGTGGGGACGAATTGTGGGGCGGGGCCGGCGGTGTTGCTGAAGATCGTGGAGGGGATGGTACGCGGGACGCATTTACCCGTGAGTGTATATGCGAATGCGGGGGTGGTAGAGGAGCACGGTGGTCGGATGATGTGTCTTGGCACGTCGCCGGAGTACATGGCGGAATACGCGCGACGTTACGCGCAGGTGGGGGCGCGATTGATTGGTGGGTGTTGTGGTACGACGCCGGAGATGATAGCGGAGATGGGGAAGTTTTTAAAGGGTGTGAGTGCGGCGGTGCGGTCGCGGGAGTTTGTGAAGGTGGTGGAGGCGGTAGCGGGGCGTGAGGCGGTGCCGTTACGGGAGCGGAGTGGGCTTGGGGCGATGTTAAGCGGGTCGAAGGGGGGTAAGAAACTGGTGAGTGTGGAGTTAAGTCCGCCGTTGGGGACGGACCCGCGCAAGCTGGTGGAGGGAGCGAGGATGTTACGAGATGGTGGGGTGGACGTAGTGAACATACCAGACGGGCCGCGGGCGGTGCCGCGGATGAGCCCGATAGCATCTGGCAAGCTTGTGCGAGATGAGGTAGGGATAGAGGTGATAGTGCACTATTGTTGTCGGGATCGAAATTTACTGGGGATGCAGATGGATTTGTTAGGTGCGCATGCGTTGGGGCTACACAATGTGATGTTGATCACGGGTGACCCACCGAAGATAGGTGGGGTGCAGCGTGCGTCACCGGTGTTTGATGTTGATGCGATAGGTTTGATCAAGTTAGTGAACGATTTGAATCACGGGCGTGGGTTAGCGGGGACGGACATCCAGGGGCAGACGCAGTTTGTGATTGGGGCGGGGTGCAATCCTGGCGCGGTGGACATAGAAACGGAGGTACGTCGTTTTGGGGAGAAGCGTGCGGCCGGGGCGGAATTTTTCTTTAGTCAGCCGGTGTACTTACCGGAATTATTGGAGCGGTTTTTGAAGTTAACGGAGGCGTGGGCGGACGTGCCTTTATTTGTAGGGATTTTGCCATTGGCGAGTTTGCGGAATGCGGAATTTTTGCACAACGAGGTACCTGGGATGCAGATACCGGAAGAGATCCTGGAGCGACTGCGGAGGGCAAGGACAAAAGAAGCGCAGCAAGCGGAGGGGATAGCGATAGCGCAAGAGATGTTACGGGAGGCGGTGGGGCACCCACGGGTGCGGGGTATTTATATGTTTCCGCCGTTTGGGCGATATGAGAGTGTGTTGAAGGTATTGGAGGCGATGTAGGGGGAGGAAAGGAGGGAGAGCGAGGGAGAAAGCGGAGGAGGGGATTGACCGGAGGGGCGCGGTGGCGTATAATTGAGGGGAGGAGACGAGAGTATGGCGCACACGCGGGTGGACTGGGACACGTATTTCATGAACATAGCGCGAGCGGTAGCGACGCGGTCGACGTGTCCGCGGAAGCATGTGGGAGCCGTGATTGTGCGGGATAAGATCATATTGTCGACTGGGTACAATGGGAGTATTCGGGGGATGCCGCATTGCACGGAGGTGGGATGCGAGATGGAGAACGGGCATTGTGTGGCGACGGTGCATGCGGAAGCGAATGCGATAATCCAAGCGGCGCGGAATGGGGTGAGGATAGATGGGGCGGACATTTATGTGACGGCGAGTCCGTGTTGGAGTTGTTTCAAGTTAATAGCGAACAGTGGGATCAAGCGGATATTCTACGGTGAATTTTATCGTGACGAGCGGAGTTTGAGGGTAGCGAGTGAGTGTGGGATTGAGTTAGTGTCAATGGAGCATGCGGGAGGGTTAGAAGAATGAAGATGGCGATGGTGGCAGTAATAGCGATGGGGATGGTTGCGTGTAGTTATGCTGAGGAGAAGAAGGCGATGAAAGTGGTCCGGTTTGCGAGAGTGGAGGTGGAGAAGGGGAGCGGGTTGGTGCAGGCGATAGGGCGACGGCGATCGGTGCGGAGCTTTGAGGGTCGGGAGATTGAGGAGTGGAAGTTAGGGATGCTGTTATGGGCGGCGCAGGGGGTGAGCAGTCCATGGGGGTATCGGACGGCGCCGTCGGCTGGGGCGCTGTATCCGTTGGAGACGTACGTGGCAACGCGGGGGGGTGTATATCAATATTTACCGAAGGAGCATGCGTTAGTGCAGCGGGGGACGAATGATGTGCGGGGATTGTTGGCGCGGGAAGCGTATGGACAGACGTTTGTTGGGGAGGCGCCGGTGGTAGTGGTTTTCACTGCGGTGTATGAGCGAGAGACGCGGAAGTATGGGGAGCGGGGGATCATGTACACGCATATGGAAGTGGGGCATGCGGCGCAGAATCTGATGTTGCAGGCGGTGGAGTTTGGGTTGGGGACGGTGGCGGTAGGGGCATTTGATGAGAGGGGGGTGAGTGCGGCGTTAGGGTTACCGAGGGGGGAGACACCAGTGTACTTG
>JAOACZ010000210.1 GCA_026417575.1 bacterium
CTCGGAGATGTGTATAAGAGACAGCTCACACTGCGCTACACCTGCCAGCCGCTTCCCTAAATCCTCTACAAGCTCCTGCGCCAGCGTTCGCGCCGGTACCCCAGCTTCCTTCGCCAGCACCAACGCCGCCGTCGTGGCAAAATCACCATGGGCGCGCTCCTTCGGTACTGTCACCGCTACCCGTTCACCCGCCCCAAGTCCACGCCCAGCGCGCCAACGCGCCACGCTTTCGTTGACAGCTTCTTCAATCCTCTCTTTCATGCTCCTTGTTCACTAAACCACTTATATCATCGCAATTGTAACATAACAACCCGTTTTTTTCAAATGATTCGAACGTTCCTCCCCACTCCTCTTGCCCCGCTTCATTTGCCTGGAACAGGCCCTTTCCCCACGCTTTCTCTGCACTCTCCTCCATCTGCACCGTCCCGACTTTTTTCCCCTTGCCCGCCACAGCGCCCCTCCCCAGCAATCAAAAAATGGTCAATGGCCCCCGACTTTGGCAGCCGTATCCACGCACTCTCGCAACCCAACCGCGCACTCCTCGACCAGTTTCTTTTGCCGTGAAGGGGCACTGGCCCGCGAGCTCGCACCATCCACACACTCCTGCCTCACATGAGGTTTATGGAACTCCCACTTTTTCGACGGAAACACCCGCGCCCGCATGACTCGCGTAAAATTCCTTTGCTGAGGTTGGCGCCCCTCCCTATCACCACTTTTTGTCGAATGCAAACAACATCTGACGTCGTATCAATTTATTCGGTAGAGGCAGGTCTCCGCGTGCCAACATGACTGGCGCATGTCACCTCGCCATGTGCTGCGCCGGACCTTCGCATCTGGAGGGGTAGCGGCGCGCCTGCCTGCATCCTCCACACGCACCAACCCGCGCAACATGCACGCACCCCCTATCCATGGAGATGCACTAGCCCCGGTGCTCGCATCCTCCACACGCACCGACCGCGCACGACCTCGCAGACATATTTTACACAACCGCGCGCACGCGCACGGCTCGCGCGAAAGCCAGTCGCCGCGGCCGGCAACCACCATGAAGTAAGCGTTCGCACCCTCTCAAGGAGCGTGCGCGGACGAGACAGCCGTGTGCGAATGCCTTTTCACGTGAGAAACGGCTACCATCCCAGACGACCACTCCATCCTTGCCTCAATTCGTAGCTTGCGAAATTGCCTTTTTTTTGGGATAATACCAAACATGAACCAAGGGCTTACCATTGGCAATGTGCGCATAGGGGGCGGCGCTCCGCTTGCGTTCATCGCCGGCCCTTGCGTGATCGAGTCCCGCACGTTGACACTCGAGATCGCAGAAGCCCTGGCTGCCACTGCTCGCTCCCTCGGCGTGGGGCTTATCTTTAAAGCCAGTTTCGATAAAGCCAACCGCACTTCCGTCAAAGGCTTCCGCGGTCTGGGGCCGCGCAAAGGCCTGGCCATCCTCGCCGAGGTTCGCCAGCGTACCAATCTCCCTGTCTTAACTGACATTCACCTGCCGCAACAAGCGCGGGTTGCTGCCGAAGTAGCCGACGTCCTCCAAATTCCTGCTTTCCTCTGCCGGCAAACGGATCTGCTCATTGCTGCCGGCAAAACAGGCAAAGCTGTGAATATCAAAAAAGGTCAATTCATGGCCCCGCGTGATATGCAGCAGGCGGTTGAAAAAGTACAAGCCACCGGCAATCAACGCGTGATGCTCACCGAACGTGGCACCACCTTTGGCTATAACAACCTCGTCGTGGACATGCGTAGCCTGGCCCTGATGCGGGCGATTGGCGTACCCGTTGTCTTCGACGCGACCCATTCCGTGCAACTCCCAGGCGGCCAGGGATGCGCCAGCGGCGGCGAACGTCAGTTCGTTCCCGTGCTCGCGCGTGCCGCGGTCGCGGCCGGCGTAGACGCCGTCTTCATGGAAGTTCACCCCGATCCCGATCGCGCTCTCTGCGATGGGCCTAATAGTTGGCCCCTGGACCAATTCACTCATCTTGCCCGTCAGCTTTGCGCTCTCGATCGGATTGTCCACTCTACCTCATGAGCTCAGCAACCATCTCCAACCGCGCCATCCAAGAAATCGCCCGTGACGTCCTCCTCCTCGAAGCTGATGCCGTCCGCCGCTTGGCAGATAGGATTGATGAGCGCTTCGAGCGCGCGGTTGAGATGATGCTCTCCTGCCGCGGCCGCGTTGTCGTGACTGGCATGGGCAAGAGCGGCATCATCGGCCGCAAAATCTCCGCCACCTTCGCGAGCGTCGGGACCCCCTCCGTTTTCATGCATCCTGCCGACGCCATCCACGGTGACCTCGGCATGATTACTGAAGATGACGTCGTCCTCGCCCTGTCCAACAGCGGTGAAACGGAGGAAATCGTGCGCTTACTCCCCACGATTCGCAAAATCGGCGCTCGCATGATCGCTCTGTGCGGCCGGCTCAACTCCACCCTCGCACAACACAGCGACATCGTGCTTGACACCGCCGTCGAACGCGAGGCTTGCCCCTATAACCTTGCTCCAACTGCCTCCACCACCGCCCAGCTCGCTATGGGCGACGCACTTGCCATGGCCCTCCTCCACCGTCGTAACTTCAAACCTGAAGACTACGCTCTCCTCCACCCCGGCGGTAGCCTTGGCAAGCGCCTCCTTAAAGTCTCTGACGTAATGCGCACCGGCGAGCGCCTCGTTCGCGTCACCCCTGACACACCTGTGCGCGATGTCATCGTTGCCATGACGCACACCCGCAACGGTGCCGCCTGCATCGTCAACGAGACGGGTACCCTCGTCGGCTTCTTCACTGATGGTGATTTCCGGCGTACTATTCTTAAAAACCCCGATGCGATCAACCGTCCCGTTGGCGAGGTAATGACTGTCAATCCCATGACCATCTCCGCCAATCAACTTGCCGTCGATGCCGCCCGATTCATGCGCACCAGCCCGCGCAAAATTAGTCAGCTCCCTGTCCTGGACGATGCCGGCAACCTCGTTGGCCTCCTCGATGATGATGAGTTGATCAACTTGTGACGACCATTTCATCATTTTGCAATCTCTCTTCTGCTACACTACGGGCGGCTGTATGCCACCGTACAAGACAGCTTGTGCGGTTTGCTCTTTGCCAGCTACGCTGCCCGGGGGTTCTGCGGCGAGGGATTGCAGCGGCTGGGGGCTGCACCAACGCCTTAACGGTTTGTGGAGGAGGGACCCCCGGGTCTCGTTTTTCGTGCACGAGGGCTTTATTCTCCGCGCTCGTTGATCGCTATGGCCTCGTGGCTGATTGATCCCGCGGCCGGTTCGGCGCGCGCTGCCCGCGTTAGGGCCCTTGTCCTCGACGTGGACGGTGTCCTCACGGATGGTCATGTGTACCTTGGTGACCACGGCGTCCCTGCTCAAGCCTTCCACGTTCACGATGGTTTGGGCCTGCGCCTCTGGCACCTCGCTGGGCATCACACTGCCGTGATCTCGGGACGCATGACCAACGCTGTTGCCCAGCGCTGTGCCCACCTTGGTATCACTCACCTGTACCAGGGCGTCGCGCACAAGCGCAGCGCCTGGGAGGCTTTCCTCCAGGCTGTCCACGTACCACCTGAGGAGGTCTGCGTCTGCGGCGATGATTTGCTCGATCTCCCGCTGATGCAGGCCGCAGGTCTCGCCGTCGCTGTCGCCGACGCGGTCCCTGACGTTCGCGCTGCTGCTCACCTTATCACGGAGCGCCCTGGTGGCCATGGCGCTGTGCGCGAGCTCGTCGAGTTCCTCCTGCGCGCCCAGGGTAAATGGTCCCGCGTGACCGACGATTTGATTTATGGTATAATAGCTACAGAAGTTAACGGGAGTCTTCAATGAGGTATCGAAAATTTCTTTCCACGCTGCCGCTTCTCACCGTAGTGCTCTTTCTCGGCGGCCAAGGCCAGGCCAACCAGCCTGCGTCGCGCTCCGCCGAGCAAGAGCTCATTGACGCTTTTATCATGCGTGGCGCCGTACGCCTAATGGAGATCGAAGATTCGGGGCGCAAGCGCTGGGAAGTGCGCGGTTCTCATGCCGAATCCAAGAGTGCTGATGTCATTCGCATCTACAACGTCCGCGCCACCTTCATTCGCGATAACGGTGAAGAAATCAATGTCTACACCGAGTCCGCTGATATTAATCGCCGCACCCACGAAATCCAAACAGAACTGCATGTGGACATCATCTCGGGCGACCGCATGCTCAGCGGGAAAGGCATGCATATCAATCACGATGAACGCAAATTCCGCCTCCTCGAAAACGTCGAAATCGTTGTTTATCGCCAAGGTGGCATGCCGACGCTCGACATGATCCGCTAAGCACCGCCATGAAACTGTTGCTCGCGCTGTTCCTCGTCCCGCTTGCTCTGCCCACTGTTCTTCGTGCTGCCGCCGCGCAGCCCTCCACCAACCTCGTTCCCACGGTCATTACCGCGGACAAAATGGAATATGACTACGAGGAGCAGATCGCCTACCTCAAAGGGCGTGTCATTGTCCGCGATGAACGTGGCTCGCTCGCTGCCGATAACGCCACCGTTTATTTTGAGCGCGATAAAAGCAGCGACTCGACCTCTCCCGCCAGTTCCGATGTGGGTAACTTTCAGCGTGTCGTGGCCTACGGCAACGTCAAAATGCAAAGTGGCGACCGGATTGCCATCGCCGACAAAGCTGTCTGGAACCGCGCCGAAGCTAAAATTGTTCTCACAGGCGGTCCGCCCATGGTCAAACAAGGCACATCCTACATCAAAGCTGAGCGGATCACGTTCGACATCAAATCCCAGCGCTTCGAATTCCACCCCAACCCAGAAATCGTCTTTCAGGCTTCCGAAGAGCAGAAACAGCGCTTCATGCAGTGATCCACGTGACTGTCATCCCACGTCACTTCAACTGGCTTCTTCTTCCGACACTGCTGTTTGGCTTGGCTGCAGGCTGGCTTGCTGCTCAGTCCACGAACCCTCCCCCCGCCACTCTCACTGTCCGCGCCGGGCGAATGGAATACTTCCCCGAACAGCGTTACTTCGTCTGTGCCGAGGACGTGGTTGTGACAATCAGCAATGTCACGCTGCGGGCTGATCGTGTGATGGCCTATCAAAATACAGAAGGCACACCTGACCCGCAAGAGTTCACGCGCATCGTCGCCAGCGGCAATGTCCGCGTCCACGTGGGTAACCGCACGGTCCGCGGCCAACACGCGGAATGGACGAGTGCTTCCAAAGCAATCCGCATCACCGGCAACCCAGTCGCTCGTGAACGCGGTGGCCGCGAAATCTGTTCTGATGCGATCCAGTACGATCTCGTGCGCGAAAAACTTTCTTTCGAAGGCCGTATGCAACTCCGTGCGGTCATCACCGAAGACCTGAAACGTGATTATCGCCAATTCAAAGGCTTGTAACCTCGCCCACGAGCGCTCCTTTCCCATGTCTACGTGCAACGGTCCTGTCCTCGCCACCGACAGTCTAGTCAAAACATACAACAAACGCAACGTCGTCAACCGCGTTAATATCGAAGTGCGTGCAGGCGAAATCGTCGGCTTGCTCGGCCCTAACGGCGCGGGCAAAACGACGACGTTTTATATGATTGTCGGCATCATTCGCCCCACCGAAGGTCGTGTCTTTTTCCATGGCAAAGATATTACGCGGGTCCCCATGTGTGAGCGCGCGCAAATGGGCATCGCCTATCTTTCGCAAGAACCCTCAGTCTTTCGCCGCCTCACCGCCTACGAGAATATCATGGCCATTCTTGAAACCTTGCCTCTGTCTCGGGCAGAAATGAAGCGCCGTGCCTATGAACTCCTCGAAGAGCTCGGTATTGAACGCTTAGCAAAAAATCGCGCGTACACGCTGTCTGGGGGCGAGCGCCGCCGCCTCGAAATCGCCCGCGCCCTGGTGACAAGCCCGTCGCTCATCCTTCTCGACGAACCATTCTCCGGCGTCGATCCCATCGCTGTCGCGGATGTCCAGCAAATCATTCGCGAGCTAAAACAACGTAACCTCGCCATTTTGGTCACCGACCATAACGTGCGGGAAACGCTCAGCGTGACCGACCGCGCCTACCTCATCCACGCGGGTGAAATTCTCATCGAGGGTACTGCCGAGCGGCTCATCAACGACCCTGAAGCGCGCCGCATCTACCTCGGCGAGGATTTCCGCATCTAATCGCCCATCAGAGGCAAAGTGCCCCAGCTCTGCTCAGGCCTCTTTTGCTTTTGCCCCACCGTCCACACGGCAGGCTGTCAAGCCCGCTTCAACGAGTTCGCGCGATAATCCCGGCCCCACAAACGCCAATGACGTCGGTGCGGGAAGTGTGTAGTCCTGTGGGCATTCCCGGAACCGCACCTCGTGCAAAGTCGCGTCCAACCACTGCATGCCTTCCGGCGTCTGCAACCGTCCCTTCGCTCTCCATATCACTTCACCGTGCGCTGTCAGCCACTCCCGCAAGCGCCCGGCGTCCAACGTCCACGCCTCGCAAATGCTCACCGAGCTGATTGGCTGGGTTGCGTGCCCCTCAAACGGCCTGAGGTCTTCTCGCACGATCGCGGAACTAGGCAGCGCTCTGATGTCCACTGCGCCATACTGAGTCCGCAGGAACGGTGCGTGCCGATTGTGTGTGCGCAACATACCCTCCACCGCTGCCACTTCCGCCTCTGTACACGTGTCCATCTTATTAATTACCAGCACGTCGGCGCAAGCCACCTGCTCCCGTGCCGCCTTCAGTGTCACTAACACCTTGAGAATCGTGTGCGGGTCAATCACACACACATTCGTCCGGACATAGACTTGGCCACGCAGTCCGGGTACACTCATCATCTTAAACACTTCGCTCACGTCGGCCACCCCTGTGGTCTCAACCCAAATTTCATCGGGGGCTAATTCCCGAATCACACGCTCCAGTAAAGCGATGAAATCCGACCGCAAACAAATACAAAAAATGCTTCCGCGATTGAGTTCAAACACGTCGTACTGCCCCCGTGGCAGCTGCACGGCATCCAGCCCCAAAGTGGCGAATTCGTTGATGATCAGGACTAAGCGCTGCTTGTCTCCTCGAGCCTCCCGCTGGCGCAGCAAATGCGCGAGCATGGTTGTCTTGCCCGCACCCAAAAAACCTGTAAACAACGTCACTGGGATCATCGTTCGTCGCAGTCGAACACTCGATGAAGGGCGTGCACTGTTCCTTACAAGCGCAACTCTTTCACCCACTCCTTGATAATCTCGACTTTCGGCACCTTGCCTGTGCACTTCACCGTGTTTTGAACAGTTACCACCGTGGGTACGTGTTCGACATCATATTGCCGCCGTACCGCCGGATCCGTGATGTACTCCACAGGCAATAGCACGCCGAGTTCCCGTACCGCTTGGCGCACGTTTTCCAACGTCGCTTTGCTGGCCTCCCCGTCATCGCCCAAGACCAGCACCCGCGCACTATACTGCTTCAATTGATAGCGCATCTTGCGGTTCAGGCGTTCTTGGATAGCGTGAATCAGTTCATCGCGGCTCGGAATGCGGCTTACGAAGACAATCTCGCCGTCAATACAAATGGTCGGTACGTTGCGCACCATCATCGCTTGCATGAACTCCACCGAATCCTTCACCTTGATTTTATGTTCGCGCCAGATTACCAGATCCTCAAAGACCGGCATTACCGCTTTTACCGCTTCCACCATGTACTGACACGGCGCGCATGCTTCTGAATCCAGCGTAATAATGTCAATCACCACGCGATCCAGCTTGCCGTAGTCACTCATATCAAGCCCTACTTCCGGCTTTGCTGTTGTCGCCAGCGCACGCGCTACTGCGCGCTGATACGGATCATGCACAATTTGCATTACCGTCTCGAGGTTCGCTGGCGGGGTTGCGTAAGGAATATCGCATCCCGGTGACAGCACGTACCCCTGTGTCCCACCTACTTCGAGACAATCGATCGCGTTCCGCATGCAATCTTCGCGTGTCCCAAAAAGGAGCACCACTGTCAGTTGCAAGTTTCCCCCAAAAGATATGCCTCGGGCAAGCGCCACATCCCGGACATACGCCAGCTGGATGTTCTCATCGACTGAGATATTGTCAGGCTTGGTCTCGCACATCGCCTCAATGTTCGCCTGCGCATGCCCGCATACAAAGAACGAGGACAATGCTCCACGTCTCCGGATTGCCTCAAAGACTGGCGTGACATATGGTGTCACGAAGGTACGAAAATGCTCTGGCCCGATCTGGCTGGTCATTGGATCAACCACCGCGATCACACTACATCCCGCGTCCACGTAATATTCCGCCATCGCCAAGGCGACGTCACGACAAAAAGCCATTATCTCGTGGACCGTGTGCGGTTGGTCGTACATCAACATGAAGATGTTGGGGCCGGTCAAGTGCAAGGCCAGTGTGAACGG
Source organism: bacterium (assembly GCA_026417575.1). Lineage (GTDB taxonomy): Bacteria > Auribacterota > UBA3054 > UBA3054 > JAPLST01 > JAOACZ01. The sequence continues at coordinate 8,365 of JAOACZ010000210.1, forward strand.
GCCTGTAATCAAACCGTAAAATGCGACATGGGGGTGAACGGCCACGAGCCGCCGTGTTGCATCTAGCAGGAGCGGGATGCGCCCCGCGTCGGGTCCAGGTACACGCAGCGCGCTCAGATCACTTTTCTCTAGCGGATGCGATGCCACTGCAGGCGGGTTTTCCTTTGACCAGACCAACTCACACCCCAATGCCTCAGCTTCGACTTGTAAGTCGAATGTCACGGGAATTCCGTCTGGGCGGTAGCGCTCGATGGCAATACTCACGCCGCGTACAATTGCATCAGGTGAGCGCAGGTACTCATCGGCCCCTATTCCAAGAAGTGCTCCCGCGTGACAGCCCACGAAGGGCACCCACGCCGCCCGCTCGGTACGCTCACATCGCAACGCTGCCTGCAACAATTCTTTTCCGTTCATCTCACCTCCTGATGGGGATTGTTCTTACGCTGAGCAAATCGCTACCCGTTCGAGAGTGTCCTCGACCATTGTCGCGCTAAAACGTGATCTGCTCCAATGCTTTCTGGAAGGCACTACTCGCGCATAGCAACAGCAAGTCAGAGTCACTGTACTCTTGATACTGTCCCCGTCTTTGGAGAAAGTGGTCTCCGCGCAGCGTGCGACAAAACACTGTGACCCCGCTGCGCCGGTCCACAATGCGCACAAACAATTTGACGCTCCCGGAAAAATCATCGTCCCAGATCCAATCGTACTTTTTGTCCGCGGAAACTTCGAGCAGGTCACATGTCACCAAGTAGTCCGCTTCCCGCACGCGCGTGACTACCTCTTGCCCATGCCGGCGCAGAAAAGCCAGCCATTCTCGCTCCGCCCACGCTGCCAAATCACCGGAACTGTAGACGCGGGCCCAAAAATCACCGGCCAGTGAGCGCTTCACGCCCAACCGCTCATCGCGTCGATACGGCACCTTCACCCGATCGACAAAAAAGCGCGCCCGCCCTGGCCCTAATCGCGCCGTACGCGGGACCGCCACCGCTACGTTCCGCAACGGCACGGTAACGCTGCAACTGCCGGTCAGCAGTACGAGTCCCGTCAACCACACCCACGCGCAAGCCCGTCGTGTCATCACCCGATCGCACTACGCCACTGATGATTGTTCGCGTACTCCAACAAGAGACGCAACAGCCCTGGCGTGATGGCGGGTGGCTCCTCAAAGCGCGACCGCAGCACCCGCCGGACGTTGCTTATGTCAAAAAGTGGTTCACCAAAGAGATAGTGAATGTATTCACGAATCTCCATACAAAAACTAATGTTCAGCCCCAGCCGCGCATACCCGTCAATCTCCTCGCGAATCAGGTGAAGCGCATTGTTAAACGAGCAGTTTACAAACTCGATGCCGTCGAGTTTGATCATCCGACAGCCTTCGCGTAACAAGTCCACGATGCGCGGCGGGTGTGGGTTAGTAATATGAAACGTCTGTCCTACGGATTCCGGCTTCGCGGCCAATTCCAGCATCGTCCGGACCACATAATCGATCGGTACCAAATTGATCGTACTGTCCGGCGCACAGGGAAACTTGAGGGGGAACACTACGCGGTCGCCAGTGGCGTAAATTCCCACCTTGCGATACAACTCTGGATTTTCTTTAATTCTGCGCTGTAAGACGCGTTTGATCAGGAAGAAAATTTTCGCGATGTTATAAAAGCCAGTAAAGTTTAACGAACGTCCGGTGCGAGAGTCTCCCACAATCACCGCCGGCCGATAAATTGTCGTTGCCAGGCCGTACTCAGCGCTCTTTCGGCGCACCTCCTGCTCGGCATCGTACTTTGTCCGCTCGTACGGGTTGCGAAAGTCATAGTCATGGGCGTGGTGCTCTTCCAAAACCACCCCTGGCGCCGTTCCGCTCACATAGGCTGTGCTGATATGGTGGAAGCGGCGCACTCCCAACGCGTGCGCCGCATTCAGCACTTTCACCGTCCCGTTAATGTTAATCGCTTCTGTGAGCTCTTCGTATGTATCACGAAAATGCAGTACTGCTGCCGCGTGCCATACTTCGTCTATTTTTCCGCGCCAAGCCGCCAGCTGCTCGGCGGTCTGTCCGAGATGCATTTGGGTCACGTCCCCTTCCCAGACCTCAAAACTTCCCGGACATTCTTCGAGTATGCGCGCATTCAAGCGTTTTAACACCCCGGTAACGCGTTCGACTGCGGGGCGGTAGCGTTGGCTCCGGGCGAGGTAAATGACATGATCTCCACGGAGCAGAAACTCATACCCTAAGTGGCTTCCGAGCAGCCCTGTTCCGCCAGTCAGCAGAATCGTCTTTTTCATGCATTCTGTACTAGATGTTGTTGTCTCACGACGGATTACATAATGGGTATAGTGTAGCAAAAACCTTCCAAAATTACAACGAAGCTGGCACTCCCGACTGCAACGAGAACGCAAATGTAAGAGGCTCGATCAGTTCTAAGAGGAATACTGAGGAGGCTCATCGCAGTTACTGTGGAGGCGATGTGGAGGTGAGGGGAGCAGTCAGAGGCGAGTTCATCCATGGCCGCGACGGGTTACTTGACACGGAGCGAAGACAATGGTATTATAGTACGTGAATATGCAATACGCAGATTCACGGATGAACTCGCAGCGCAAAGTTGTCATTGTCGGCGCCGGCGCGGTCGGCGCCACCTTCGCCTATGCCTTGGCCCAAAGTGGTTTGGCGGAGGAAATTGTCTTGGTAGACCGCAATGAAGGTCTGGCGCTCGGCCAAGCCCTGGATCTGGCACACGGCTATCCGTTCTTCCCGCCTGTAGTCATACGGGCGGGAACATCTGCTGATTACGCTGACGCGCAGGTCATTGTCATCGCTGCAGGGGCGAAGCAGAATCCTGGTGAGTCGCGCCTGAATCTGTTGCAACGCAATGCACTGATCGTGCGCAGCATCATGCATGAACTTGTCGCACAGGCAGCGCAGGGAATCGTGATCATGGTGAGCAATCCGGTAGACGTGTTAACCCGCGTGGCACTGGATGTTACCGGATGGCCCGCGCGCCGGATCATCGGTTCCGGCACCGTGTTGGACAGCGCGCGGTTTCGCTACTTGCTGAGTCAGCACTGTGGTGTCGATGTGCGCAACGTGCATGCGTACATCATTGGCGAGCACGGTGATAGCGAAGTAGCGGCGTGGTCAATGACGCATATTGCCGGTGTGCCGATTGACACGTACTGCAACGCCTGTCGGAAGTGCGCGCGGTGGGCGGAAGAGCGTGAAGCAATCGTGCGGGCCGTGCGGGAATCGGCCTACCACATTATCGGCTACAAAGGGGCGACACATTTTGGCGTGGGCATGGCGCTCGTGCGGATCGTCGAGGCAATTTTGCGGAACGAGCGGAGTGTCTTGACTGTCTCGACTAGGTTACATGGTGAATACGGGCTGCGCGACGTTTGTTTAAGCGTGCCGGTGATTGTTGCGCGCGAGGGAGTCGAACGCGTGATTGAAGGGCCGTTACGTGATGAGGAGCTCGCCGGCTTACGGGCCTCAGCAGAACTTCTTGAAAAAGCGTACGCGGAGCTGGCTCTGCCGGGCGAGGACGTGAAGGCGCATTCTACACCCAGAGGATGAGCGGCAGATGGAAGGCCGCCCAGAGCGCATGGCGCCAGAGGGCGCGCATACGCAGACCTGGAACAAGAAGACCGAGGTAGACTCCTCTGAGCAGTGTATTGCTCATACACGCCAGGATAATAGCGTGAATGGCATAGCTGTCTAATGGCGCACCGCGGTGGACCAGTGAGAGCACGAACGGCGTGATGTCAGTACATCCGACCAGAAGTGAAAGCACCAAAAGACCTGTCACGCCGAAGGTTGTACGCACAACCGCAGTGAGAATAGTGAGCAGTGTAAACGCTGCAGCAAACAGAGCTGCAGGGATGAGATCGAACGGATTACGTGGGAGTTGAAGGGCACCGGGTAACTGTGCAGCGGAACGCGAGGAAGAGCCGAGCGCCAAAGCCACGCCGGCAAGTGCCAACGCACTTAGCTGCCACCAGAGCTCGCCGGGTGCCAGGGGATGTACAAGCCAAATAAGGAAAAGCAGACGCACGTATGCGACTGCGCCTGCAAGCAGCGTGGCGTGAAGTGCGCGATTCGCCTGCGAGGGGTTATCACAAGCAAGACGTCCCGCGGCAATGGTCACAGCGGTGCTCGACACTAGTCCCCCGAGAAGTGCAGAGACCGCGAAGCCCACGGCAGGGCCGAGCTGGCGCGCGAGCACATATCCGCCGAAGCTAATCGTGGAGACAATGACGACAATTTTCCAGATGTGCCGAGGGTTTAGCGCAAATGTGGTGAAGGCGCGATCCGGCAAGGCTGGCAAAATGATCGCGCTGACAATCAAAAATTTGACGACAGCGAGGAATTCATTTCGGTCGAGGAGGGCGACATGCTGTTCCAACAGCGTTTTTTCCGACAGAACCAGGGTGTTGGCGACGGCCAAGGCTGCCGCAAGCCACAGCGGTGCCAAAAGGGCGAGCGCCCCGGTGAGAAACGTCAGAAGCGCTGCAACCTCGCTGGTAAACCCGACGTGCCCTTGACGCGCCTTGAAAATATACGCAATGCCAGTCCATACAGCAATGGCAAAAATGCCTGCGGGGATGACAAAGCCTACGTGGTGGCGAAACAGCCATGCACTTGCAAACCCACACATGCTGATCAACGTATGCGTACGAACGCCAGCCGGCAAGGGTGTAGCTGCCTCAGCACCGTGTCGTTCTCGCTCCATACCGACGAGTAGGCCAAGGCCGCCAGCGACAATCAATCGCACAAGGTCGCTATCCAACACATCCGCCACGATCATGACACACTCCGCTCCATTCGCGCACAGGGAAGAAGACTAGAAAATCGCTCAACGAAGCTCGAGCCACACGCAGAAGCGGCCCAGACGGAAAGGACGTGCGATGCATCGGCGAGGAACAGAAACTGTACTGGCATCCTACAGCATGTGCAATGTGCACGCGAGTGGCCCTGCGTGGTTACCTGGGCATCTGTGCAACTCCGTGACGTATGGTATCACGGATGGCACTCTGGCGTCAAGATAGCTGAAGTGCGCCTCACAACCCCGCGAATCGCATTGCGAGTGACGGCGTGCGTGGTGGCAGGACACTGCGGCGTGGCAATTCTCGCGTGTTTTGTAGCAACGTAGAAGTGTGGGCGGTGTGTACT
>JAOACZ010000004.1 GCA_026417575.1 bacterium
CACCCCGCCAGCACGGCGCACCAGTACGGTGGCTCGACCGCTGCCGCCTCTCCACCTAAGCTTTGATACACCTGTTGCCGCCCGCCCGGATGGATCAGCACCACGTCCCGCCTTGACCTCATTCTCTCCTCAAATTCATCACATACTCGAAAATCGCGCCCTCGTCCAGCCCATACCGCTGCAACAACCCTGCGCGTGTGTCATTCTCAAAGCAATACCGCTGCGCGCACCCAAACGAGTGCTGCCGCACCGCCACGCCGTGTTCGCGCACAATCGCCGCAATCAGGCTATCCAGTCCCCCGCATCCCACAAAACCCTCTTCAAGCGTGACCACATTCCCAAACCGCGCGAGCACCGCCGCCAGCCCCGCGCGATCAAGCGGTTGCAGCATAAACACATCCACTACCGCCACGCTCACCCCGCTCTCCTTCAGCCGCTCCGCTACCCGCAACGCCATGTGCGTCGCATACCCTGTCCCCACCAAGCAGCACGTCTCCCCTGCCCGTAACTCTGCAAACCCACGCGCAAATGCCACCGTCTCCCCCTCCTCATACAGTGGCGGTACAATCTTCCCATCCAGCCGCGCATACTTCGCTCCACTCGTCTCAACCGCGTACGCCGCAAATTGCTGCGCCTGCACCCAGTCACTCGGCGAAAACAGCGCTACGTTCGGCAGCGTCCGCATCACGCTTAAATCTTCTAAACAATGATGCGTCGGCCCCGACAAATCATAGCTAATCCCCGCTCCCACACTAATTAAGTTTACGTTGAGGGGCCGCACCTGGCCCATCATCGCCAAGTTGATCCGCATTTGCTCGTAACAGCGCATAGATAAAAACGGCGCAATCCCATACGCAAACACCACAAATCCCTCCAACGCCAAGCCCGTTGCCATGTTGATCAAATTCTGTTCGGCTATCCCCACATTCACAAATCGCTCGGGGAACTCAGCCCGCAACGGATCCAGCGCCGGCGCCCCAAAATCAGCGCTCAAGAAAAAAATCCGCTCGTCCCCCCGCATCAACTGATGCACCGCCCCAATCAATTCATTGCGCATCGCGCGTACGTCCGCAGGATTCATTCTCCCTCCCTCAGCAGCGCATCAATAACCTCCGGCGCCAAACTGCGAATATGGCACAGCTCATCTCCTTCCAGTTGCGGCACGCCATGACCCTTCACCGTATCAGCCAGCAGCGCTTTTGGTCGAGGCTCTCTTTCATCCAGCAGCGCCCGCAGTGTGTCGCGCACCGCACACACGTCATGGCCGTTCACGCTCGCCGTACGCCACCCAAACGCCGCCAATTTCTCTTCCAGCGGGGCTAAATCAGCCACTTTACTGCATCGTTCCAGCATACACAACCCATTGCGATCCACAATAATGCACAAATTGCCTAGCCCATGACGGGGCGCCAGCATAATCGCCTCCCAACTCGCTCCGGCAAAAAGTTCCCCGTCGCCGCACAGCACCATCACCCGCGCCCGCGCGCCACGCCGCCGCAACCCTAACGCCAGGCCCACCCCCACGCCCAACCCTAAGCCCACCGACCCATTCAACGTCTCATACCCCGCAATCAGCGGGTCCGGAATCACTTTCAATACCCCGCCCGGCCGCGCTATCCGCTCAAGCTCCTCCACCGCGACAAACCCCAGATCCGCCAGAATCGGGTAAAAAGAAATCGAGCCATGCGCTTTGCTGATCACTAGCCGGTCGCGCCCCTCCCACCGCGGATTGCGCGGGTCGAAGCGCAGAATGCCGCCGTACATCAGCGCGCACAGAATCTCCACGCATGACAGCGACGACGCTACACGCGTCTCGGGCGCGCGCCGGTGCAAGCGCAATGTCTCACGCCACACCCAGCGCGCCTTCGCGCGCAATGCCTCATCAGACAATCCTGCATCCCTCATCATCGTGCCCTCCATCACCCAAACACTGCCGTGAACACACGAGCGCATTAAGTTACAATTCTAGGCCTGACCCCGGCGCAGGCTGACCCCGCCGACTGTCGCGCGCCCTCTGATTATGCAGTGAACATGCCATGCGTTGCTCTCCTCGTTAAGTTACAATTCTAGGCCTGACCCCGCTGC
>JAOACZ010000008.1 GCA_026417575.1 bacterium
TTCAATGGCAGTGCTGTTGAGTATACGCCCGGTGGCATGTTCATTTTTGGGTACCCACACGGCCCCGTACCGTCCCACTTAGCTGCTTGCCATGTATTCGCCACCGGATCGTAAATGGCAAACATGGACTGCCGGTTCCAACTGTACCCGTGATCTCCCCCACTGCTTCCCGCATAGCTGTTGCTCGGCCAAGCATATCCTCCCCAGTTGTTGCCCATGTTGACATTGGGCCCTATGCCGCCGCCAACGTAGTACTTGCCGTTGGCGAAAATACCGATCGCATGGAACGTGGGCCAATAGCCTTGCGTGCCGCGCAACGGATCATCGGTACACGTCAGCTGCACGATTGCGTCCGGCCAGATGCTGGTCACAGACAGGTCCCCTGATGGCTGATTCGTGGCCGTAGGAATCTCCAAGTCCATTTCCCCTGCCACCGCATTCGGACCAGCTTTGTAAGGAAACCACGACGGATTCGGCGCCTTTTCCACCCACCCGCTTGCTAAACAGCTCACCGCCGCACATGTCATCATGACCTCGCACCATTTCATCCTTCTCATGGCTCGCTCCTTAAAGTTGCGCGTGACCTAAACAGTTGTACGTTACACACAGTTACTAAACTTAAGCTATAACGGTACTTAATCGCTCGTCCCCGCTCCTTGCCATCGCCTTGAACTGATTGATTACTCGCCGGCACCGCGCACCCAGACGCCGTGCTCGCAAACACCCACACTTCCCGCTCCTACCATGTGTTCATTAATAGTATACCACTTTTTTTACTGCCTTGTCAACTCATCTCGCGCAACTTGGCCGTGAACGGTGGTTACCATGCTGCCCCCTAGACATCCAGAAGTCCAGCCCCTGCGGCGCTTATCTCGCTGCACCTCCACCATTCCACCACGCCCACCTCTGCAAGATCCGCCACCCCAGTTCGCTCCACTCCTGCACTAATCCCACGCGCCTCAATCCAGTGCCAAAGTAGCGTTAGCACCTCTTCACTCCCTTGTCACAAGCCCTCTTGTACTGTGCGCAGACCGCCCTACCCTTCATGAGAACCTACGGTGTCGTTTGAAACGACCTCGCGGTTTCACCCCCGCACGCAGCGGGGCTACCTTCTTGATCGGCACGGTCATTTCAAGATGACTGCTTCGCACCACCACCGTCCCCGCGTCTTTCACCACGCGCTGGACTACGGCTTCGCAGCCCAAAACGGGTATGTAGACGCTTGTCCCTGGTGCAAGCGCGGCACGAAATGCTTCCACCTCTGGCCCACTCAACGGCTCATGCACCTCTTGCTCCGGCGGCGTCGCACCAGCGCACGACGCAGCCCCCGCATTCACAGCCCGCTTCATGCGGCGAACCGGTAGTGGACGCTCGCTCACCTGTGAGAACGGCACTTCCATGCTCACACCATCTAGAACCACTTCAACACGTTGCTGTCGCTGCCGGACTGTGCGTACGTCCGCATATCGCTGAAACGCAGGAAGATACACGCGATCGCCTGGGCGCAATCCGCTGACAAAGCGACGCTGCTGTTCCGCACGTGGTGTCCCCCGCAAAAGCTCGTCAAGGCGCGCGAAGAGTTTTCGCGCGGCAGTACCATGTGGTTCGGGCGCTGAAGTAACTGCGTGGCGATAATCGGCCAGAACAGCTTCGACATCGCGCGCGAACTGCTCAATCCGGTCTGCCGCAGCATCGTTCGCCGCACGCACACGCGCCTCGGCAGCCTCCGCGGCCACACGAGCTGCCGCCCATTCTTCCTCCGCACGCGCCCGGCTCGCTTCCGCAGCTACACGTGCTTCCTGTGCCTCATTCAGCACCCTCCCCAGCTCACGCGCCGCGGGGTCTAACCACCCCTCCGCACGTGCAAGAACGTGCTCCGGCATCCCCAAACGCCGCGCGATCGCCAAGGCGTTGCTACCACCCGGCTGCCCCACTACCAACCGATATGTAGGTTGCATACTGTGTGGATCAAATTCCATGCTTGCGTTGGCCACGCGCGGCGTACTAGCCGCGTACGCTGTGAGGGCTCCAAGATGTGTCGTAACTACGACCTTGGCACCCTGCTCCCGCAAAACATCGAGCACTGCCGCTGCCAGCGCCGCACCTTCCGAAGGATCGGTACCCGTGCCAAGCTCGTCAAGCAAAATCAGTGTTTGCGCTGTCATCGTCTGGATAAATTCGATGATATGGCCCAGGTGCGAGGAAAAAGTACTGACACGCCGTGATAAATCTTGTTCGTCACCAATGTCCGCAAGCACCGTTGCAAAAACGGGCAAGCGACTGTCCGCACCCGCAGGCACGTGCATCCCAGATTGCATCATCAGCGTGACTAACCCCACCGTTTTCAGCGCCACTGTTTTACCCCCTGTGTTTGGCCCCGTGATAATCAGCACATCGTCCCTGCGACCAAGTTCAACCGTGAGCGGGACCACCGCACGCGCCGCTTCTTCCCATCCTACCGGCGACTCTTGCTGCATCGCCCAGTGCAGTAGCAAAGGATGCCGCGCCTCGTGCACGAACAACACTCCGTCTGTGCTCACACCAGGTACGTTCATGCGCTGCGCCTGACTCAATCTCGCCTTCGCCACAGTCAGATCAATCCACCCCACGATCGCAAGGGTGTCACTGATTTCCTCACGACGCGCTGCAATCGCACGCGTCAGCTCCCACAAAATCCGCGTCACCTCCCGCGCTTCCTCAATACGCGCCTCCTCCAGCTCATTGACCAAATCGCACACCACGTGCGGCTCAATAAACACGGTCGCGCCCGTCTGCGATTTGTCAAGCAGTGTGCCCGGTATTGCTCGGCGCTGCGCAGCCTTCACCGGCAATGCCGGCCGCTCGTTCCGCAGCACAATTAGCCGCTCCTCAAACACTTCAGCATACTCCGGGGCATCGAGCAGGCGTTTCAGTCGCTCGTGAATCTGCACACGCAAATGCCGAAGACGCCCGCGCAGCTCCCCTAGCACCGGCGACGCCTCATCACTCACCGTACAATCAGGTTCGATACACCGGCGGATTTCCTCAACAAGGCCACCAAAGTCGCCAATACGGGTTGCATACGCTTGCATAGCCGGCGCAACAGTCGCCCGCGCGGCAAAAAAACCCGCTACCTCGCTCGCCGTCTGTAATGTGCTGGCAATATCCCGCAGCTCCGCTGGCTCGAACGGCGCATGCCGCTGGTGGCAGGTCTCTATCCACGCTTCGATGTCCTTGATCTCGCTCAGCTGCGGCAGCTCGCCGGCGTCGGCCAGTGCCCGCATCTCACTCGTCTCGTGCAACCAACGCTGAATTTCCTCCTTGTCAACCGACGGCTCCAACCTGAGCGCCCTTGCCCGGCCCAACGGCGTGCGCGTGTACCCCGCCAGCACCTCCCGCAGCGTCGGAAATTCCAGCACCCGTAACGTATGCTCGGGAATCCCTACAGCAGCCACCAGCTTCCTACAACCAGATGCAGCACACCGGCTAGCACGCTCGCAATGCCCAGCGGCACCTGTATCCCTGCCAACGGCTCCGCCAGCCCTTCATATGCCCCAGCTACCTTATTCAGCCCCCTCATCGCCACAACCTGCTGCAACATCGGCCGTCCCAGCACCAGCCCTGTTGCCAACCCCGTCACAATCGGCACCAAGTCGCTCAGCAAACGTAACAGAAACAGATTCCGTACAAAGGCAACCAGCGCCACCATCGTGGCAACAATACCAAGAAACACCCGCCGCCTTTCTAAAACACCCCACCCCCAACCTACATGCGGTGCCCTCTCCCGCAGCAGCGGCGCTGCTCCTGCAATGCCCACAAGGACGTTACTCACCCCCAGCAAAAGCCATATCACCCGGCCGACTACTCCCCAACCCCCCCTCCAGCCGCCACACCCACTCGGCACATGCGCCCGCCGCATCACCCAACTCTCCCCCACCGTCACACCCGTAAACGGGGGCGCCGCCTCCGCACCAGCCGTGTACGCCACCAGCTCGTACACCCTGACGTTGCGAGGATCCTCCTTGGCGCTGGCCGTCGCCACGTACACCGGCAACCCCCATTTCGTCGTCTGCCCAAGTACATTCTTCTCTACGCTCCACCAATTCCCACGCAAAGCAATCGCCACTACCTCGAGCCCGTCGTTCGTATCGCCACCCCACTCCGGCGCACCCTCCAACAACTTCCGCACAGCAGCAAGCAACTCAGCCACATCACCCGGACCCCTGAAGCCGCTAAAATCCCCAGGCCACCGGCGCGCGTCGCGTTCGCGCTCAAGCACTGTCACCGCCTCCGCTTTCTCCTTCTCAATGCTCCCCAGCCTCGCCGTGATTGCCTGATTCTGCGGGTCAAATTGCGCCCCAATCTGCAGCAGCTGCTTGATCTCCTCATACCTCTCCAACCGCAACTCCTCCGGCAGCACCCGCAGCAGCTTCAACTCTGCCTGCGCTTTCTCAAGCAACGCCGCACCCATGTTCGTCCGTACCGCGCTCGCCCCCTTATACCCACGCTCCATCTCCTCAAACGTCGCTCCCGCCCCACGCAACCCCAGCGGCCGTTCTGAAACCAACTCCCGCATCGCCTCATCTATCGCTTTCGCTCGAGTTCCATACCTGGCTCGGTACCTGTCCAAAATTGCCGCTACTCTTGGCAGATCCTCACGTTCAAATCGCGTAAACTCCACCAGCGCACGTGCATACTCGGCAGTATCTCTCGCGTGGATAAACCCATCCGCGTACTCCCGCAGCCTGTCCTCAACGTCGTAGTACACCTCCACCAGCTCCCGCCAGTCTTGCAGCGCTTCCTCACCACTCACGGCCCCGTGCGCCGCGTTCAGCAGTAACAACACACCCACCCCGAGGCCACGACAACCACGTCCGCTCATCTCTCCTCCACCCCACGCGGAAACAGCCGATCACTCCCGCAACCCCACACCACCCCGTCTGCCCCTTATCCCCGCGTCAGCACTTCCAGTGCTCGATCGTTGTGGCTCGTGTCCATCACAATCTTCGCCAGCGGCGCATCGCTCACTGTCCCGTAACAGTACAGAATATTGATTCCCGCTGCCGCTAGCTTCTCTGCTATCCCCGCAAGCGTCCCTACCCCCGACGGACAGTCAATCACCAGCACCTCCTGCCATATCACATGCATGTCGCTCAACACCTCCGCCGCCCGGAACGGGTTGTCCGTGTGCAAAACAAACCACGCCGTACCTTCACGCCGATAGGCGCTGATCCCCAAAATGTTGATCCCGGCATCCCGGCACCGCCCCGCCACACTCGCTAACAAGCCCACTTGATCCGGCGCACTCAGGTGTAGTTCATGCCCTTTGATGACTTTCATCGCCGACCTCCTTTGTAGTGATTAACCAGACAGCTTCAACCGCACCCACATTCTACCAAAACCACCCCGCACGGTCAAGCCGCCTAAACCCCAAAAGCTGCCTCTCGACTCGGGCTGCGGCCCGAGACCAGCTGCTCTTTCGAGCAAAAACTTACCCTCCCACGCACCTGTCCGCTTGTCGGCTCTCGCCGTACAAACCCACCTCGGTTCGCCTCACCAGCACCATCCTACTGCCTCCCCAGAACAGACGCGCGCAGCTATTTTCCACCCCATCGATACCTCCCGGCCGCATTACCCACCCCACACCCCTACTAACACCCCACGTCTCCCGCGCCTCCGCGTCTCCGCTCATTGCGTTTTCCAACGCAAAATCATATAATCAAGGCACGTTCTTAACTGCAGTCACGTTGCCTCCAAAGTGCGCCTGCGTGCCTGTACACCTTTGCAAGAACTTATGCGAATGCGCCACCTTTTGCGTGTGTTCGGCCCAGGGCTCCTTGCGGCTTTCTTCACCCCACCCCTCCCCGCAGCGCCGCGCCTCCCGGCGATCTGGAACCACAACATGCTCTTGCAACGCGACCAGCGCCTCCCCATCTGGGGCTGGGCCAGGCCAGGCGAAGAAATCACCGTCCAGTTCGGCGGCCAGCTTGTCATGACCATCGCAGATGATACCGGCTCCTGGCGTACTACCATTGGCCCATTTATGGCAAACGACGAACCCTGGGAGCTGGTCATCAGTGGTGCACGTACCAAACGCGTACTCACCAATGTCCTCGTCGGCGACGTGTGGTTGTGTTCCGGCCAGTCCAACATGGAATGGCCAGTCCACAGCGCCTTGCACCCCAACGTCGAAATACCAGCCGCTACCAATCCGCTGATTCGCTTGGCCACCGTCCATCACGCCACAGCACCCGAGCCAGCGGCAAACGCTCGCGTCACTTGGCAGGTCTGCTCCCCTGCAAACGTAACCAATTTCTCCGCAGTCGCCTACTTCTTCGCCCGTGAATTGCAGCCCCACCTCAGGGTCCCTATCGCCGTCATCAACGCCTCTTGGGGCGCCACTCCCATCGAGGCCTGGATCAGTCGCGACGCGCTAGAAGCAATCCCTTTCATGTCTAGCCAACTCGCCCAGAATGACGAAGCCCTCCGCAATTACTGCCCCACTCATGCTCTGCGCAAATATCGTGAACAACTCGCCGCGTGGAGCAATGCCGTGCGCACTGCCCAAACCCAAGGCAGCTCCCCTCCTCCCCCTCCAAAACTCTCTAATCCCTTCACTGATCCTTCGCGGCCCGCTACGCTCTTTAACGCCATGATTCATCCCCTCATCCCCTTCGCTCTGCGCGGCTTCCTCTGGTATCAAGGCGAGTCGAACGCCAACAACGCCAAAGCCTATCGTATCCTCTTCCCTGCTCTAATTCTCGATTGGCGCGCGCGCTGGGGACGCGCCACTCTCCCATTCATTTACGTCCAGCTTGCCAACTTCCTCGCCCCCCAGACCACGCCCGTCGAAACACATGCCACCTGGCCCTTTTTGCGCGAAGCACAAACACTCGCCTTGCGAATCCCTCACACCGCTATGGCCTGTGCTATTGACCTCGCTGATCCCGATAACCCAAACGATATCCATCCCAAAAATAAGCAGGTTGTGGCTCACCGCCTCGTCTGCGCCGCGCGCCATATCGCTTACGGCGAAGATCTCGTCTTTTCCGGCCCGCTCTTCCGTAAAGCAGAATTCACCAATGCTCATGTCGTTCTTCATTTTGACCACACCGGCAGCGGGCTCGTCTCACGTGAGGGCCCCCTCCGCGGCTTCGCTCTTGCCGGCGCAAATAAAAAATTTGTATGGGCCGATGCACTCATCACAGGCCTCACAGTGCTTGTCAGCGCAACGAACGTCCCCAGCCCCCTCGCCGTCCGCTACGGCTGGGCGAATAATCCAATCGGCAATTTGTACAACGTAGAAGGATTCCCCGCCGTGCCCTTCCGCACCGATAACTGGGAATAACGCCCTCGCCGCCTCAAGGAGCTCTTATGAAGCATCGCTGTCTCGTCCTGATAATAACCCTGCTCGGCACCACCATGATTGCCCGCGCTGCCGAGGAGGAAGTACAGGTCCCTGTGCCCGGCTTGCAGGCCGCCGAGCCTGGGTTGCCTGGAGCAGATGAGCCCTCCTCATCACCAACTTCCCCCCCAACCGCTCCCACAAACTCTGTGGTCACTAACCTGCCGCAAACCACAAACCTACCCGCACCCAAAGCTGCCACGCCAGCCACCCCCACGGCGTACCCGCCCGGGACTGTCTTTACAGTCCAACTCGGCGCCTTCCAAAGCCGTGAACGTGCCTTCGCCTTGTACTGGGACCTCTCCAAAAAAATCTCCCCTCTGCAAGTCACCGCCCCCGCCGCCAAGGACAAACTCTACCGCGTGCGCTACGGCTCGTATCCTAACTATGCCGAAGCCAAAGCCGCCGCCGAAAAAGTGAAAGCCCGTGGAATCGATTGCTTCGTCGCAGCGCTCAGCCCCGAAGGCGAAAATATAACCTCTCCACCCAACCAACGCTAATGGCCCGCATTGCCCCATTCCACGCTGTACGCTACGCCCCCCATATCAACCCCGCCGCCGTTCTAACGCAGCCCTACGACAAAATCCCTCCCGCCCTTCGTGCGGAGTATGCCGCACGCAGCCCGTTTAACCTAGTCCATCTGATCCTCCCCGACGAGGCCGCAGCGGCCGCGCACGGCATGGATAAATATGCATGGGCCGCCGCTCAAGCGCGGCAGTGGTTGCTCGACGGTGTCCTCATCCAAGATCCGCACCCTAGCTTCTACGTATACCGGCAATCTTTCGAAATCTTCGGCCAACGCTACCTTCGCACTGGCTTTATCGGCCTTTGCCATGTCGAGCCCTACGAACGACGCGTGATCTTCCCCCACGAGAAAACACTCGCCAAACCAAAAGCCGACCGTCTCGCTCTCCTTCGCGCCATGCGGATGCATTGCGAGCTCATCTTTCTCCTCTACGAAGATGACGGCTCTGCCCAGTGTATTCTGGACGACGTAATGCGTGCGCCCGCCCTCACCGTCGCCCGCGATGATTTCTCCGTCGAAAATGAACTCTGGCGTGTCGCCGCCCCAGAGTATATCGATACCCTCTCCCGCGCCCTCGAGCCCTGCCAACTCTTCATTGCTGATGGCCATCACCGCTATGAAACGTCGCTGAACTATGCCATGGAGCACGCCGACGACCCGTTGGCCCAGTTCACCCTGGCTATGTTTGTCAACATCAATTCATCCCTGGTCATTCTTCCCACCCTCCGCACTGTCTTCGGCATGACCGCCTACGATCCCCCCAGCGTGCGCCAGCGCCTAACTCACGTCTTCGACCTCACACCCACCAATGATCTCGATACCACCCTCGCCGCAATCAATACGCCGCACTCCTTGCCCTCCATCGGCTGGTTCGATGGTCATGACTGGTGGACGCTCCAGTTGCGTGATCTCCAGGCCATGCGCGCCGCGGCCCCTCTCCACTCCGACCCCTGGCGTGCACTCGACGTCGCCGTCTTGCACACACTCGTCATAGAACGTGCCCTTGGCATCCCTCCGCACGCCGTCGAACATGAAACTAACATCGCCTACCATCGTGACCCTCACGAGGCGCTCCAAGCAGTCAAAACTGGCGCTGCGCAATGCGCCTTCTTCCTCCGCCCTACCCAGGCCAAACAAGTGTGCGAAGTCGCCCGCAACGGCGAAGTTATGCCCCAAAAATCTACCGATTTCTATCCCAAGCTCCTCTCCGGCCTCGCCATGTACGCACTCGATTTGGAACCGCAACAACCAGCCTGAAGCCCCCAGCCCCTCTTGACTACCCTATCCCCTTCCCACCAATGACGCCCCACCGGCCCTTGCCTGATAAAGCCACCGTCGAATCATTCGCCCCCTTCGAAGGTCTCTCCCTTGACGCCATTCGCCTCGTTGCCTCGGCCGCCGACGCCGCACTCGCACTCACCACCCTCTCCCAACAGCGCGTCGTCGGGTTTGACACCGAGTCCCGGCCCACCTTCCACCGCCACCAGCGCTCCGAAGGCCCCCATGTCGTCCAATTCGCTACATTGGACACCGCGTTCATCTTTCAAACGTCCATCCGCGAAACCTCCGAGGCCCTCGTCGCTTTACTCGCAAACCCCTCTCTCGTCAAGGCCGGTTTTGGCCTCGCTAACGACCTCCGCCACCTCCACCGCAAACTAAACGTCACCCCCGCCGCCATCCTTGACTTGAATCACGTCTTTCACGCACACGGCCATCTCAACGCCATCGGCGCCCGCGGCGCTATCGCCTTACTCTTCCACCAACGCTTTGTTAAATCGCGCCATCTCACAACCTCTGATTGGGCCAGTCAACACCTCACAGATAAACAACTCCTCTATGCCGCCAATGACGCCTACGCCGCCATCCGCGTATACACCGCCCTGGCCGCTCAAGGCCTTATTCCCACCCAAGACCATGCCCACCAGCCGGTATAGCTTCCTCCCCTTCGTCTGCGCCGCTCTCTCCTTCGCTGCCTGCACCCAGGCCCTCAGCGCGTTGAATCCTACCAACATCGTCTGGCTCCACCTCGACGAACTCGCCGTCAACCCTTTCGCACTATCACTGCGCTGGAAAAATGCCCGCTTCATCGAAGCCTTCCCCTCATCACGTCAAGCACTCCTCCTCCGCCGCGGGAATATCTCAATTAGTTGGTGGCGCGCCCTGCTCCTCGGCACCGTGTACTTCACCTCCTTCGACGTCCGCGGCGTGACCGTCCGTCTCCTTCAACATCAGGACGGCTCACTGACCCCCTTCTACTATGTTGATCCCACCAACCTAACCATCGCCCTCGCCGACCAGCCATTCCGCCGATTCGACCGCTCCTCGCTCAGCAGACCTCGCATCAAGCGCACCCTATCTTTGCGTTCCCAGAATGACAACATGCCCCCAATCGTCATCCCCCTCCTTCAGGTAACCAACGTCACTGTCCTTTGCGATGATCGCACCAGCGCTCGTCGTCTGTGGTCCCTCGACAACCTCTACTTCCGCGCCGAGCGCCTCCGCCTCCCCGTGTTGCACCACACCGAACCCTGGCGAATTGCATTGGGTGCCACTTGTGATGGCCAGACCGGCAAGTGGTTCGCTCTCGACGCACACTTCCTCACCGACCCGCGCCGCCCCTGGGCGCGCCTTTCTTTCGCCGCTGCCCGCGTACGCCTCGATGAGCCTTGGCTCCATAATCTCCTCGACTTGCACTCTCCTCACTCCCCCGCGAAACCCAGCTTTGAAGCTTCTCCCGAATGGTTCAACCAGTGCTTCTCTAACCCCTGGCACACCCTCTCGCATGCCTACAACCGCGCTGCCAGCCAGCTCGCCGTACTGCCCCTCCTCAGCAACTTCTTTTCCACCTATGCCCCCTCCCAAATTGTTGTCTCAGCCGCCCTACAAATCACTTTCACAAACAATCTTCCCGCCCCCGGTTTCGCCGACCTGCTCCTCACGCCCATTAATCCCACCGCCCCCCCTTTGCGCATCCTCTTCACCCTAACTAATACCCCTCCCTGGCTCTCCTACCAAGTTCAGTAGCCAGCATACCCTCACCCCAGTCAAGTGCGCCACCTGATTAAAATCGGTACACTTTCAAATGCTCCCCCAACGGTCGCCATACCGTCGGGTCAGTTGGTCCAAATAGCACCGTGCCCCGCGCGCCCACGACACCTGCCAAATGGCTCACCCCAGAATCATGCCCAACGTAGTACGCCGCATGCGCCAGATACCACCCTAGTTCCCGCAAATTCGCGACGCGCAGCCTCGTCACTCTTCCACGCCAGCACGCCTGCAGCGCCGCACATGCCTCCCCATCACTTTCCCCTTCCAACATCACCCAACGCCACCTCTGGCCTCTCGCAGCATCCTCGCACACCCTCCAGATGAGTTCCGCCGGCGCGCATTTTTTCGCTGACCCACTCCCCGGATGCACTATCGCATACGGCCTCTCGGGCGCCTCATATGGCACCCGTAATGCCGGCACAGGCACACGAAATTCACTCGCCTGCCCCAACGCCTCAACTGTCCGCTGCCACACCCACTTGCTATAGTGTTCACCCCCACATGCACACGGCCGCGCGTCTACTGCCCGCACCGCGAGCACACCAGCAAGCTGCCGCACCAATACGCTCTCCGCTGACTCAAATACCACTGCCTCTCTCGCCTCCCGCCATAGGCCATGCCGCGCGATGCTCGCCGCTGCCCCCTCGCTGAATAACTCGGCCACGCTCGCCGCGTTGATGTCAGTCCATCCATCATGCAGCGTCGGATACAACTCATGCGCACTCGCCGGCGTAATCCAATGAATACACGCTCCCGGGCGCCACTCCCGCACCAGAGCAAGTGCCGGCGATGTTAAAATCACATCCCCTAGCGCCCCGCTCATATACACTAAGATCGTCTCCCGCACTCTTGTAGTATACACAATCCGCAACACCTCCCCTCCCCCTCTCTTTCCTCTATTCCTCTTGCCTTTCCTCCCTCATTTCGCTACCATGATCCTGCCGATTATCGCCTCTTGTTCACCCTCGATGGAGCTTCTATGAATCGCGTCTTGATTATTGGTGCTGGTGGCGTCGGTAATGTCGTCGCCCACAAATGCGCTCAATTGCCTTATATCTTCGGCGATATCTGGCTCGCCAGCCGTACGCTCTCCAAATGTGAGCAAATCAAAGCACATGTCCGCCGTAACGTCGGCCGCACTATCAAAACCGCTCAGGTAGACGCTGATAACGTCCCAGAAACCGTCGCCCTCATTAAACGCATCCAACCAGCTCTCCTCATTAACGTCGCCCTCCCCTATCAAGACCTCCACCTCATGGAAGCGTGCCTCCAAACAGGCGTGCATTACCTCGATACCGCCAACTACGAGCCACCAGATACCGCAAAATTCGAATATAAATGGCAGTGGGCCTACCACACTCGCTTTAAACAACGCGGAATTATGGCCTTGCTCGGGTGCGGCTTTGATCCCGGTGTCACTAACATCTTCACCGCCTACGCCCAAAAACATCACTTCGATCGTATCGACACCCTCGATATCGTAGACTGTAACGCCGGTACCCACGGCCATCCCTTCGCTACCAACTTCAATCCCGAAATCAACATCCGCGAAATCACTCAGCGCGGCAAATTCTTCGAAAACGGCAAATGGCATTACACCCCACCCCTCTCTCTCCACTACCGCTTCAAATTCCCCGCTGGCATCGGCGAACACGATATCTACCTCCTCTACCACGAAGAACTCGAATCCCTTGTTAAGCATTTCAAAACCCTCAAACGCGCCCGCTTCTGGATGTCTTTCTCTCAAAATTACCTCACCCATTTGCGTGTCCTCCAAAATGTCGGCCTCACCCGCATCGACCCAGTCGATTTCCAAGGCCACAAAATCGTCCCCATCCAATTCCTTAAAGCCCTCCTGCCTGACCCCGCTTCCCTCGCCAAAAACTATACCGGCAAAACGTGCATCGGTTGCATCATTCGCGGCGTCAAAAATGGTAAGCCGCGCCATTACTTCGTCTACAATATCTGTGACCATGCCGCTTGTTACCGTGAAGTAAACGCCCAAGCGATTTCTTATACCACCGGCGTCCCGGCTATGATCGGAGCTAAGCTAATCCTCGAAGGTACCTGGCGCTCCTCAGGCGTCTTCAATACCGAACAATTCGATCCCGATCCCTTCATGCGCGACTTGAATTTGTACGGCCTCCCGTGGCAAGAAACCTTCCCCAAAAAAGGCTTCGACGGTTTCTTGATCAAGAAAAAAACCACGTGACGACTCTCTCACCAGAACTCCATGCCGCCTGCGCCGCCCTCCCCTCGCCGTGTTTCCTTATTGATCTGGCGGCCCTGCGGCACAACGCAGAACTCCTCGCCCTCGTCCGCGCACGCACCGGCTGCCGCGTCCTCTTGGCTCTCAAGGCCTTCGCCCTCTGGCATGTCTTCCCCCTCCTCCGCAACTACCTGGATGGTACCTGCGCCAGCGGGCCCTGGGAAGCCCGCCTCGGGCGCGATTTCTTCGGCAAAAGCGTCCATGTCTGCGCCCCCGCCTATAGCAATGACGACCTCCTTGACTTGCTCGAGACCGCAGACCACATCACCTTTAATTCCTGCTCCCAGCTAGAACGCTTCGCTCCCCTCGTGCGCCGCGCCCCTCGCACCATCGCCTGCGGCTTGCGTGTCAACCCCGAACACTCCGAAGCTCCCGTCGAAAAATATAGCCCTTGCTGCCGCTACTCCCGCTTGGGCACAACCCGCCGCGAACTACGCCTTGACTTACTCGACTCAATCTCCGGCCTCCACCTCCACACCCTCTGCGAGCAAAATAGCGACGCCTTTGCCCGCACCTTAAACGCCTTCGAAATGCGTTTCGGCGACCTCATCTCTCGCATGCGCTGGATCAACTTCGGCGGCGGTCACCACATCACCCGCTCTGATTACAACCTCGACCTCCTCTGCCAACTCCTCTGCGACTTTCGCACCCGTTACGGTATCGAAGAACTTTATATTGAACCCGGAGAGGCCGTCGCTCTCAACGCCGGCTTCCTCGTCGCCTCTGTCTTAGATATCATGCGCAACGAAATGGACATCGCCATCCTCGATGTCTCCGCATCTGCTCACATGCCCG
>JAOACZ010000031.1 GCA_026417575.1 bacterium
GCGAATTGAGCCAGCCGCCAGTACACTTCCAGCGTTTTGCCCGGGGGCACCGGCGGAGAGGGAGGCGACTGCCAGGTGTAGTCGTTCAACCACACGCCGTCGGTTGTGTAGGGGTTTATCTCCACTGTGAATGTACACTCGGCGTAATGCACGCCGGAGGGAGTTTCCAGTAGCAGACCGCCGCACACCTCCAGCTGCGGAGGCAGCGTGCCAGTGGGGGCCAGCGACACCCCAGGCGCTAATTGCTGCGTGAGATACACCGCAGCGTACGTGCGCATGTGGTGTTCGGCGAGCGGCTGGGAAAGGTTAATGAAGATGTCAGCCTCGCTGGGCGCAGGTAGCTGCGTATGCAGGCGCGCGACGTACTGATACAGTAACGTGGCATCGCCCTCCAGCGTGGGGGTGAGTATGATGGAAGGATACTCGAATTCCGCATCCTCCAGCATCCATGTCGTACCCGTTCCGACGTTGCGCACGAATGCCCACCACCGCGCACGGATGTACGGGTGTTGCGCCAAGGGGGGGAGCAGCGACGGGTCGGCACTCACACGGAAGGCTATGGCATCCCACGGGCGTAGTCGCTCTAGCTTACCTATTGCATACTGTAGGGTATTTTCCGCCGGCGATATCACTACCAGCGGCGACGGGGGAGGCAGTATGCTGATGGCATTACTCACCCGCACGCCGTACTCACCGCTGGGCATCTGAAATACGGCCACGGCCACCACCTGCGGGTTTGGCGCCACGACGTTGAACACGGTGCCCGTGTTCTGCGTTGTCTGGAGTAGCTGAACGGTGTTCTGCGACGCTCCCTGGTTAGCGGCTTCGTCGTTAAACACGGCCAGGTATTCTGCCAGAAGTGTGGCGCCCGTGGGGGGCGTGGTGGTGATAGTCCAGGCCCCCTGCGTACCACCCAGTACGACGTCGCCGCCGGTGAACGCTCCGCTCTCGGTGCAATTCACATGCGCCGTGCGGATGGGAAAGTGCGTGTAGAAATTGGGCTTAATGCCGAAAAGCAACCGGAGGGAATTGCCGAAGTACGCATCCTGGTTCTGCGTACCCTGCAGGTCGTAACCGTCCTGCAGCGGCCAGAAATGGCCGACGGAGAAAATGGCATTATATACTTCAATATCAGGCCAGTAGGACACTCCCCACTGCTGTGCCCAGTAGGGAAGGGTGGGATAGTAGTAGGTGCCGTTATTGTTCCAAGTCTGCCGCCACGCAGTATCCGGATTGGCGCCGAAGGCCGAAGCGTTGGGGTTCAGTGAGGAATAGAAAGTCCCCTCCTCGCCGTCACGCACCAGCATGGCGGCAGGTGGGAATTTGGGTGTCAAGTCCTGAAGAAAGCAAATGCTATCTTCTTCATTTTCAATGGCCGGGTTACCACTCTGCTGGATAATGCTGCTGGGTATAATTGTGGCTGTGGTGCCGCTGATGTCTATGATATCCGCTTCCAGGATAATTCTATCCGTCGCACTCTGTGCGACGAATATGAGTACGGGTCCGGTTTCGAAACCCTCGGCCTCCCAGGATGTGGGGAGGGTGACCGCCAGCTGTTCACCTAACGTTAAAGCCCAGTGAATAGGTGTAACCCCCACAACTCCGCTCACCTTCACATTTCTGCTGCTGTTATCCCCGCACCACTCGGCGTAAGCGACGTATGTTATCGATAAATAATGGTTGTCCAAAGGAGCGACAAAGGGTGGAGTGGTAGGGTTGGAGACGAAAGGCTGGTAACCTCCCGTAGTATTAATATCTCTTTGAATTATTGTTAACTTCTTCATAAATAATTAATTACGATGTTCAACGGTACGCCGGTATCGGCCACTTCATACTCTACTTCGGCCGCTGTGTCGGCCACCCG
>JAOACZ010000061.1 GCA_026417575.1 bacterium
TGGGAGGCCTTGCGCGCAAATGGCAAACTCGATTTCATCCAGGATGTCTTCCCCGTCCTCACGTCCGCCGACTTCTATAACCCTCGCCTCGGCCTCCTCGTACCTGAATCTCTTAACCCTTCTCCAGAATCACTCGTAACCTAACAAGAACCGCTCTATGTCCTCCTTCGGTATCACACTCAAATGCTGGGGTGACTACGCCTGCTTCACACGCCCCGAAATGAAGGTCGAACGTGTCAGCTATGACGTCATTACCCCCTCCGCAGCGCGCGGCATCCTCGAAGCTATCTACTGGAAACCTCAAATCCGCTGGAAGATCGACCGCCTCCATGTGATGAAACCCATCCAATTCACCAGCGTTCGCCGCAATGAACTCGGCTGCATTGCCACCCTCGCTAGCCCACATATCTACATCGAAGACCACCGCCAACAACGCGCGGCCCTCATCCTTAAAGACGTCGAGTACATCATCGAAGCCCATTTTGAACTCCTCGGCGGTGACGACCCCCCCGCCAAACACAAAGAAATGTTTGACCGCCGCGCCACCAAAGGTCAATACTATCATCATCCCTACCTCGGTTGCCGTGAATTCCCCGCTGAGTTCGCTCTCCTCGACTCCATCCCGCCCTCCCCTCTCCACGGCGAACGCGATCTCGGCTGGATGCTTTACGATATCGACTTCGCCCACAACAATACCGCCCTCTTCTTCCACGCCATCATGCGCAACGGCATCATTGATCTCACCACCGCGGAGCTACGCTCATGATCCTGCAAGCTCTCTACGACTACTACCAACGCAAAGTTGCACACGGCAGCCTCCCGCGCTACGGCTTCGCCTCCCGCCCCATCCACTTCTGCATTGTCATCTCCAATCAGGGCGAGCTCGTCGGCGTACGTCGTCTAAGCGGCGACCCGAAAAACCCAGCGAAAGAATTGAATGTTCCCACCCTCCTTTCCCGTCGCAGCGTCAACATTGAGCCAAACTTTCTCTGGGACAATACCGGTTACGTGTTCGGCTGCGACGACAAAGGCAACCCTGGCCGCGCTAAGAATCAACGCGATGCCTTCGTTCGGCTTCACGAGGAAATCCTCACAACATGCCCCCACCACGGCCTGCGCGCTCTCCTCAACTTCCTCACTTCCTACGGCCCCGAGCAGGCATCCCAGCTCAAAGACTGGCCCGACATGTGCGGCAAAAACGTTGTCTTTCAATTGGAGCATGAAAACGCCTACCTCCATGACGACCCCGCTCTGCAAACAGCGTGGGTCAACTATCTCACCCAGCACTCCCAGGAAACACGCGCGTACTGCCTCGTCACCGGCCAGTTCACCGCCGTTGCGAAGTTACATCCGGCCGTCCGCGGCGTCGCCGGCGCCCAAACCACCGGTGCCGGCCTCAGCAACTTCAATCTTAAGGCTTTCTGCTCCTATGGCAAAGAACAGAACCTTAACGCACCCGTTTCGGTCGAGGTCGCTTTCGCTTACACCACCGCCCTAAACTACCTCTTGCGCCATGGCTCCTCACAGCTGGTTCGTCTCGCCGACACTTCTGTGGTCTTCTGGACTCAACGCGATTCCCCCCTTGAAGGCTTTTTTCGCATCTTCCTCAACCCCACTGACGATCCGGCCGACCTCCAACAGGTCCGCACACTCCTCGACGCCACCCGCTCGGGTGCATGGCCCACCGGTTACGACCCTTCCGTCCCCTGCTACATTCTCGGCTTAGCCCCCAACGCCTCCCGCCTCGCCGTCCGTTTCTGGTACGCCGGCTCCGCTGCCGATCTCCTCTCCCGCCTGCGCTCCCACTTCGATGACCTCAGCATCGTTCACAAGTCAAACGAGCCCGATTTCCCACGGCTCCATGCCCTCCTCTGCCAAACCGCCGTGCAAGAAGAGGCTGAAAACATTCCTCCCCTCTTAGCCGGCGCCCTCCTGCGCGCCATCCTCACCGGCGCAGAATACCCGCTCGCCTTCTACACCGCGATCCTGCGCCGCATCAATGCCGATCATACCATCAAGTATTTCCGCGCCGCCGCCCTCAAAGCCTACCTCGTTCGTCACTACCGTCGTAACAACCAACCCAAGGAGGTCCCTATGGCCCTCGATCCCTCTAACAAAAATCCGGGTTATCTCCTCGGCCGGCTCTTTGCCCTGCTCGAGAAAGCCCAGCTCGATGCCCTCGGCAAGGTGGACACCACCATCAAAGACCGCTTCTACGGCGCCGCCTCGGCTACCCCACGCGCCGTCTTCCCCATCCTGATGCGCCTCGCTCAGCACCACCTCGCCAAAGCTGAGTACGGCGCCGCGCGCGACAGAGATATTGAAGCGGTCGTCTCTCAGCTTCAAGAATTTCCAGCCCATCTCTCCCTCGAAGACCAGGGCATGTTCGCCATCGGTTACTACCATCAACGTCACGCATTCTATAACAAGTCCAACGAATAAGGAGCATCCCATGAATACCCCCATTGCCAACCGTTACGAGTTCGTCTACTTCTTCGACATCACCAATGGCAATCCCAACGGCGATCCCGACGCCGGTAACATGCCGCGCATTGATCCCGAAACCGGCCACGGCATCGTCACCGACGTCTGCCTCAAACGCAAAGTGCGCAATTATGTCGGCATAACTAAACAGTACAAGCCTCCCTACAATATCTTTGTGCGCGAGGGGACCTTTCTCAATTCCGAAATTGAACGCGCCTATGAGGAATCCGAGAAAGTGAAGGATCTCTTTGAAAAGTTCCTGGCCCACTCTAAGAACAAAAAGGGTACGCCCCAACCCCCTCAACATTATGAGGATGCTGCGCGCGAATGGATGTGTCAAACTTACTACGACGTGCGCACTTTCGGAGCCGTCATGACTACGAAAGATGAATCAAAAACCTCAGCCGAAGAGAGTGATTCAGGTGCAGAGACAACCACGACTAGAAGAAAATCAAGCAAACTTGCTCGGACAGCTGGACAGGTCCGGGGTCCCGTGCAAATAGCTTTCGCACGCAGTATTGATCCGGTTGCGGCACTAAGTGCTTCGATTTCACGCATTTGCGCTGTGAGCGAGGACAATCCCGAGCAAAAGGGCGTTATAGGCCGCAAGAACTACATCCCTTACGGCCTCTATCGCGTGCATGGTTTCATCTCGCCCTTCTTCGCCAAACAAACCGGCTTCTCTGAGGACGATCTCGAACTCTTCTGGGAAGCCCTCAACAACATGTTCGAGCATGATCGCTCCGCCGCCCGCATGGAAATGTACAAGCGGCGTCTGATCATCTTCAAACATGAATCGGAGCTGGGCAACGCCCACGCCCACGAGCTCTTCGCCCGTGTGACCGTGTGCAAGAAGCCCGGTGTCGCTACCCCGCGAGCCTTCTCTGACTACGAAATTTCCGTTGACACTGACAACCTGCCCTCCGGCATCTCCCCCCTTGACAAATAGCCATGTCTACGCCCAACTCCGACAACGAAATAGGTCCTATAAGTCCTATAGGTCCCATCTCTCCGCCCATCCCGCGGGCCGGCGCTGCCGGCCCCGAGCCCGAGCTGCGCCGCCTGCTGCGCGACCCCACGCCCAACGTCCGCGCCCTCGCCGCGCGCCTTGTTGCCAAGCTTGACCTCGCCTGCCTGCGCCCGGCGCTCGAAGAGCTGCGCGGCGACCCCGACGCCGTGGTGCGCGAGCAGGCTGCATGGGCGCTTGCGCGGCTAGCGCCGCGCGGTGGCCGCCCCGGCGCCGTCGTCCGCACTCACGGCGGCTACGCTTCCCTCAAAGCGTACCAGACGCTCGAAATCGTCTGCGACGGCACCGTCGTCTTCTGCCGCCGCTTTATCCCGCCCGCCTCGCGCACCCGCGACCAGATGGAACAAGCCGCGCGTAGTGGCAAACAAAATGTCGTTGAAGCTAGCGCCGCTGCTGGCACGTCCACTAAATCCGAACTTAAACTTATGGGCGTTGCCCGCGCCAGTCTTGAAGAGCTCCTTGAAGACTACAAGGACTACTTGCGCCAACATGGCCTCGTGCTCTGGAGCAAAACTGATCCCCGCGCCCTCGCCATTCGCAAACTCGCCTATGCTGAACATAGATCCTATTCGACCTATAGGTCCTATTTCGAGGCGGGCGATGCCGAGGTCGCCGCCAACACTGCCATCTGCTTGATCAACCAAGCCGCCTACCTGCTCGACCGCCTGATCAAGCAGCTCGATCAGGCGTTCGTCGAGCAGGGTGGCGTCACCGAGCGCTTGGATCGCGCCCGCAAAGCCCGCCGCGCCGCGCAGGAGAAATAGGTCCCATGTGTCCTATAGGTCCGATT
>JAOACZ010000103.1 GCA_026417575.1 bacterium
GAGGAGGGAGGGGTGGTGAGAAGGTGTGGGAGGGGTTTGGCTGGGGTGAGCGTAGTGGCGGTGTTAGGAGGCTGTGATCCGTTGTATTTTTTGGATGAGGTAGTGAAGCCGGTGGAGGGAAGGAGGGAGGGAACTGGGGCGCAGGAGCTACCGCGGGTGGAGAGTGTGGTAGGGATGCGGAGGGCGGACTTGTTAACCGTGGTAGTGAGCGGAAAGACACAAGAGGTGCACTTAGCTGGTGTGTGCGCGCCGTCAAGAGTGGCGGGGCGATACAACAAACAGTTTGCGGAGCGAGCTGGGCTGCGGGTCGAGGACATGGCAGGGCACGGTTGTGCTGCGTTACGTGCGGCTCGAGGGTTGTTGGCGAGGGGCGGATGGCGAATGGTGACATTTGGGATGACAACGAATGGTGGGAGGGTACGAATGGCAGTGGACTTTGTGGATGAACGGAATGAGAGCATGACGGCAAAGTTATTGGCGAGGGGTCATGTGATGAGGTATGGGGAAGTGCCGCGGACGATGGTGGACTATGAGGGGTTGGAGTTGGGAGCACGGAGGCAGGAGGTAGGGATGTGGCGTCATTGGGTACCGTTGGGGAGGCGGGTGAGTGTAACGAGCCGATTTGAGCGGGAGGTGGTGAGGAGGGAGTGTGGGGTGGTGTACGAGCAGCGGACGCAGGTGAGAGGAAGGGCGAGTGAGGAGCGGAAGGGGGCTGTGTTGGAGCGGCACGAGAATGTGGAGGAGCGGGGTGTGATTCGAATTGAGGTTCGTGTGGAGCCACCAATCACACGGGATTATCGCTTAGAGGCGCGCTACCGATTTTTGGTGGTGGAGGAGCGGGGACGGGATCAACAGGTGGTGAATGAGTTAGTTGAGGATGGTAAGGAAAGGTGGGTGAGTAAGCCGATGCTGCGAGGTGGTGTTGTGAAGGAGTTGGCGGAGGGGGAGGAGGGATGTGAGGAAATTGTAGTAACGGGTGCGGTTACGGAGGTAGTGATAGGCTCGGCGCCCATGGAGTACACGAAGAGCGAGAAAGCCGGGATTGCATACATGCAAGGGGAGCGAGTGATTGGATATGAGTTAGAAGTGAGAATGGGGACGGGAGTAGTGTATTGTGCGCGGGAAGAGATGTGAGAGTAGTTTAGCGGAGAAGTGAGGAAGGAGAGCGAGCATGAGAGAGCTGAAGCGATGGATGATATGGGTGACGGCATGTCTGGTAGTTGGGGGAGCGAGCGAAGCGAAGGAGGAGGGCGTAGTGGAGGTGGTGATCTATCATACTACGGACTTGCACGGGAGGTATGAGGCAGTGACTGATTACGAGGGGCTGACGAATGTGGGAGGGTTGTACCAGTTAGGGAGGGTCCTGGAAGAATGTCGGCGTGAGCATAAGTATAGTATTTTGGTAGACAATGGGGATACGTATCAAGGGACGTTGATGAGTTGGCTGACGCGGGGGAGTGTGGTAATAGGGACATTGAACATGCTAGGTTGTGAGGTATGGAATCTTGGGAATCATGACTTTGACTGGGGAGTGGGGGTATTGGGGGCGAACATTGCAGCGTTTTCGAACGCGGTACTGGGAGCGAATGTGCATTGGGTTGGTGGTCGTGGGACACCGTTTAGTGAATTACAGCCGTTTGTGGTGAGGGAGGTAGGGGGGATGCGGATAGCGTTTGTGGGGGTGACGCATCCGAAGATACCGTACTGGTTGAGGCCGGTTACATTAGAGGCGACAGTAGTGGAAGAGCCGGTGACTGCGTTGTTACGGGTGATGCCGCTAGTGCGGGCGGAGCGGCCGAACTGTATAGTGTTGCTGGCGCATTTAGGTTATGACGAGCAGGAGGGGAGAATGGAGGAGGAGTTGCAGCGAGTGATTGAGCAATTTCCGGAGATAGATGTGATTATTGGGGGACACACGCACACGGCGGTACCGAGCATGAAATTGGGGAGGACGTTGTACACGCAGGCGGGGTACTACGGGACGACGCTGGGGGAAGTGCGGTTATACTTTGACAAGGAGAGGGGGGAGCTGCTAAAGAGTGTAGCGATGTTGGTGCCGGTGGGGCCTGGAGGAGAGTGGAGCAGGGGGGTATGGGAACAGGTGAGACAAGCTCGAGAGGTGGGGGAGGCGACGGCGACACAAGTTTTGGCGTACATCGACGGGGTGATGGGAGGGCCTGCGGTGACGACAGAGGAATCAGCGGAGCAGACGCTGATATGCGAAGCGATCGGGCGAGCGGTGGGAGCGGAGGTAGTGTTTCACGGAGCGTTTGGTAGTGGGAGGGTGCTGAGCAACGAATGGATGACTGTGGGGGACTTATTTGAGCTGATTCCATATGAGAACGGGATAGTTGTCGCGGAGTTGACGGCGGAGGAGATTGGGGAGGTGTTGGACGGGATGATGGAGTGGTGGGGGACGGCACGGTTTACGTTTCCGTACGGGGTGAAGGCGCGGGTGGATGTGGAGGGGCTGGCAGGGGAGCGGGTGCTTGGGTTGTACGACTTGCGGGGGAAGGCGTTACGGGAGGGGAAGCGGTATCGGGTAGCGTTTAACAGTTATGTGGCGGCGAGTGGAGGGAAGCGGCATATGGGGTTGCGGGCGGTGGTTGATGAACACGTTGTAGCGGAGTTTGGAGGGTGTGCGACGAGGGATGCGGTTGCGATGATGTTAGCGAGCACAGGGGTATACACGCCACGCGTCGTGCGATGTGTAGAACAGGTGGAAGCGGGGCCGGGGCGGCTTGGGCCTGTAACGGGCGCAACCCAGCTAAGCCCTGGAGCGCTGAAGTTAGTGGAATTTGCGTACATGCATCCGGGGAAGCGAGCGGAGGAGCAGGCGAGCGAGTGGTTTGCGGTGCGCAACAGTGGAACGAGTACGTTGAACTTGCGGGGGTATACATTTACAGATGGGGACGAAGGCGGGTCATTCAGGATAGGGAAGGACCTGATGCTAGGGCCTGGGGAAGTGATTGTAATGTGTCACTCGATTGCGCAGTTTCGGAAGCATCGGTATGCGACGAATCCGTACTTGCGACTATTTGAATATGGAGGTCTGGCGGGGCGGTTAAATTTAGGGAACCGTGGGGATGAGCTAATGATTTTGGACAATCAAGGTCGCTTGGTAGACCAGGTGACGTATGGGCAGCATGTAGAGAAGTGGCCGCAGTGGCCTGCGGAGAGCAAGGCACCGAACCACAAGGTGGGGGAGAGTTTAGTAAAAACGGTGGGAGGGTGGGTAGTAAATCAGGAGCCACTCACGCAGTGGTGAAGAGGGAGGGACGAGGACAGGTTTTGTAACTGTAAAGCAGGAGAAGAGTATGACGGCACGGGAGCGTATAGTGGGGACGTTGGAACGCAAGCGGGTTGATCGAGTACCGGTGGACATTTGGTACGTGGGGGAGGTGTTAGAAGAGTTGTATGCCTACACAAAGACTGGCAACGAGCGAGAGATGTGGCGGGTGTTAGGGGTGGACAAGTGGGCGTGGGTGAATCCAGCGTACGTGGGTGAGTTAGCGCCGAAGAGTGCGGAGGCGAGCTTTGTGAACCATTGGGGAGTGCAGTTTAAGATGGTGCAGTCGGGGCAGGCGACGTACGGGGAGGCGGTAGTGAGGCCGTTAGAGGGGTACACAGCGGAGACGATCAAGGATTATCCGTATTGGCCTGATCCGGACAAGTTTGACTATGCGGGGATGGAAAAGCAGGTTAAGGAGTTAGCGAACGAGTTTGCGACGTTAGGGCCATGGGTGTCGCTCTTTGAGATCTACTGTTTGATGCGAGGGATAGAGCAAGCGTTGGTAGATGTAGCTTTGGAGCCGGAGCTTGTGCACAGGGCGTTAGACAAGATCGAGGAGGTTCAGACAGGGATGTTGGAGAACGTGTTAGCGCGGACGCGTGGGGAGTTGGATGCGGTGTTTGTGAGTGACGACATGGGGAGCCAGCAGGGGTTGTTGATGTCGCCGGGGATGTGGGAGGAATTTATCAAGCCACGTTTTGAGCGGTGGTGTAAATTGATTCACGCGTATGGGGTGAGAGTATTTCATCACACAGACGGGGCTGTGCGGGAATTGATCCCACGGTACATAGAGTTAGGGGTGGACAAGTGGGCGTGGGTGA
>JAOACZ010000132.1 GCA_026417575.1 bacterium
GGAGAACGAGGTATGGCGAAGGAAGTATTTCAGCGGACGAAGCCGCACGTGAACGTGGGGACGATAGGGCATATTGATCATGGGAAGAGCACGCTGACGGCGGCGTTGACGAAGGTATTAGCGGATCGAGGGTTAGCGAAGTTTACGCCGTATTCGGAGGTGACGAAGGCGAGTGCGTCGCAGGGGTATCGGAACGAGATGAAGACGCTGACGATTGCGACGTCGCACGTAGAGTATGAGAGTCCGAAGCGGCACTATGCGCACATAGACTGTCCTGGGCATGCGGACTATATTAAGAACATGATTACGGGGGCGGCGCAGATGGACGGGGCGATTTTGGTGGTAGCCGCGGACGACGGGCCGATGCCGCAGACGCGGGAGCATGTGTTATTAGCGCGGCAGGTGAACGTGCCGGCGTTGGTGGTATTTTTGAACAAGGTGGATTTAGTGGATGATGCGGAGTTACTGGAGTTAGTGGAGTTAGAGTTGCGGGATTTGCTGAAGCACTATGGGTTTCCTGGGGACGAGGTACCGATCATTCGGGGGAGTGCATTGAAGGCGATGTTAGGGGAGGACAAGGAGCTTGGGGAGGAGGCGGTATTGAAGTTAGTGGAGGCGTTAGACAACTACATACCGGAGCCGGTGCGAGCGATTGACAAGCCATTTTTGTTGGCGGTGGAGGATGTGTTTAGCATTTCGGGGCGTGGTACGGTAGCGACGGGGCGGATAGAGCAGGGGCGGGTGAAGGTAGGTGATGAGGTAGAGATAGTGGGATTGCAGGCGACGAAGAAGACGGTGGTGACGGGGGTAGAGATGTTCCGGAAGACATTGGACTATGGTGAGGCGGGGGACAATGTGGGGTTATTGTTGCGGGGGATTGAGAAGGATCAAGTGGAGCGGGGGCAGGTGATAGCGAAGCCTGGGTCGATCACGCCGCACACGAAGTTCAAGGGGGAGGTGTACGTTTTGAGCAAGGAGGAGGGGGGTCGGCACACGCCATTTTTCAGTGGGTATCGGCCGCAATTTTATTTTCGGACGACGGACGTGACGGGGACGATCAAGTTGCCGGAGGGGGTAGAGATGGTGATGCCGGGGGACAATGTGAGTATTGAGGCGGAGTTAATCACGCCGATAGCGATGGAGAGGGGTTTACGGTTTGCGATTCGGGAGGGAGGGCGGACGGTGGGAGCGGGACAGGTAACCGAGATAGTAGCGTAAGGGAGCCATGGCGGAGACGCAGAGGATTCGGATACGGTTGTGTGCGTACGATCATCGGATTTTGGATGCGTCGACACAGGACATAGTGGAGACGGCGAAGAGCACGGGTGCGTTGGTGACGGGGCCGATACCTTTGCCGACGAAGGTGGAGCGGTGGTCGGTGAATCGCGGGGTGCACATAGACAAAGAGAGCATGGATCAATTTGAGATGCGGACGCACAAGCGGTTAATAGACATAGTGAATCCGACGGCGAAGACGGTAGACGGGTTAAAGAAGCTGAATTTGCCGGCGGGAGTGGATATAAAGATCAAGGTGCTGTAACGGCGGAGCAGGAAGCCGGGCACGAGAGGAGGGAGAGAGCGATGGTACTGTTAGGACGCAAATTAGGGATGACGCAGGTGTTTGGGGAGGATGGGAAGGCGACGGCGGTGACGGTATTGAAGGCGGGGCCGTGTGTGGTTGTGTACAAGCGGGCGGCGGAGAAGAACGGGGGGCATGCGGCGGTGCAAATAGGGTTTGAGCCGGTGAAAGCGGGGCGGGTGGGGAAGGCGCAGGCGGGGCACTGTGCGAAGGCGGGTTTTGAGCGGCCGTTTCGGGTGCTACGGGACATGTGGGTGGAGGAGGGGAAGGAGTATGAGGTTGGGCAGGAGCTGACGGTGGGGCTGTTTGCGCCGGGGCAGAAGGTGGATGTGAGTGGGGTGAGCAAAGGGAAGGGGTTTCAAGGGGTGATCAAGCGGCATGGGCATCATGGGGGGCCGGCGACGCACGGGTCGATGTTTCACCGCGCGCCTGGAGGGATAGGAGCTGTCTCTTATACACATCT
>JAOACZ010000007.1 GCA_026417575.1 bacterium
CTTGTACCCCTCGCGCACCAGTAGCCCGGCCGCTACCGACGAGTCAACACCCCCACTCATCGCCATTAACACCCGCCGCGCTCCCCCGCCCCTCATCCCATCACCACCTCTCCGTCTTGAAAAAGCACCAACGACCCGGGCGCCACCCCCACCCATTCCTCGTTGTCCGTCAAGGGCCGCGTGGCAATAATCGCCACCCGATCTTTTGGCGTCGTCACGGAGCTGAAATCAACCGTCACATCCGCATCAGCTAGGTGTGCAGTGCGGAAAGGCGCCTGGCGAATGAGATAATGCAGCGAGGTCGCACAATAGGCAAACAGGAAATGCTCGCTGCCCAGGAGATAATTGAACTTGCCGTGTGAGGCAATCCACGCGGTAACCTCAGCAAGTGTCTGGTACAGTTTTTCCAACGGTGGCATTTCCTTCTCACCGCGCGCTGCAAACGCATCAAGAATAGCACAAAACGCACGCTCACTGTCCGTATCACCCACAGGCACAAACCGCCCCGAAAGTGCTGGCGTAAACGCCTCTAACGAGCCATTGTGCGCAAACAACCAATATCGCCCCCACACCTCCCGCACAAACGGATGCGTATTCTCCAATGCCACCGCCCCATGTGTTGCCTTGCGAATGTGCGCAATGGCCGTTAAAGTCTTGATCGGATATGTTTTTACAAACTTCGCCACGGGTGATTCACACGCCGGCGCTACGTCAAGAAACACCCGGCATCCCCGCCCCTCAAAAAAGCCGATCCCCCACCCGTCCACATGATCCGCCGTGCGGCCCCCACGCTCACAAAAACCTGTGAACGAAAACACGATATCCGTCGGCACATTACAATTCATCCCCAGCAGCTCACACATAGCAACATCAGTATACCACAGCAACACCGCCCTCGCAAGCCTGCTCCTTCCTTTGATGCAAAGCCTGCCAGGCGATGTCTAAGCAGTATTGTCACCTCGCAGACGGGATTTCACTATGGTGTGGCATCCACGCGCGTCTTGCGCTGACCGACTGGATATTAAACTACGCAGACCTGCAACTATGCTACTGTGCTGCGTGCAATGTGCGCGCAGGTAGAAAGCACACAAAAGTTGCACTCCTGCGCGATAAAGCGCTCGGCCTCCGGCTAAAACTTACTCCTGTCTTTCTCATCCAACGAAAGGGCCGGCACGGTTGACAGGTGCGGCGACCGTTGCTACAATAAAGCGGCGACCGTAGCTACCCAATGATCATTTCACCTGCGAAGGAGCACACCTCATGAGTGCAGAAAAACTCCCACTGGTAAAAACTTACAAGCCCTCAGCTCCTGTAATAGGCGTATGTGCGACATGCGATCCACGCATAGACGAAGCCTCACGTACCCGCGCGCGCAACATCGTCGCCATGGCGGCAGACGTGGTTGCAGAAGGGGTTGTGTTGCCAGGCAATATCAAACCGCGTGTGGTGTGGGCAGCAACGTTGATTGACGGCGAGCGCCAGGCTGACATTGTCGCACAGCAATTCAAGGCCGCGGGAGTGAATGTTCTCGTGTGTGTGCCGGACACCTGGGCATTTCCCCAGCTCAGCTTGATTTCTTTGCTGAGCCATTTTCCGAAGGACACACCGCTCAATCTGACGTGTGGCAACAGCGGGCCTAAGCCAGGCGTAGTGTTTGTCCACGCTGCCAATGGCGCACTGGCTCAGTACGGCAAGCTGGCCCACATTAACGTGGGAACGTGGCCGG
This sequence comes from bacterium, assembly GCA_026417575.1. GTDB lineage: Bacteria > Auribacterota > UBA3054 > UBA3054 > JAPLST01 > JAOACZ01. Next base: position 1,727 of record JAOACZ010000007.1, read on the forward strand.
ACACGGGGCAAAATCCACGCATGACGCCGGAGACGGCGGAAGCGTTGATCGATTGGTGCTACGCAGCGTGCACGTATGTGGGGCTGAAAGGGCGGCGGGTGGTGATCTTTGGCCATGATTCCATGGGCATGGAAACCGCGCTGGCCCATGTGATTCCCACGCGCAACACATTTGGGCTTGAGATCACGCGCTTAGATATGAAGCTCCTGGCTGATATGTTGGCGAAGGAAGCCTATGACCAAAAAGAATTGCAGGCATTACGCGCGTGGCTCGATGAGCATCTGGGTACGCGGATTGAGTTGCCGACGAAGGCCGACAGCGAGCGCTTCAACAAAAGCTTGGCCATGTATCTCATCGTGCGCGACATCATGGCCGACGTGCATGCGGTGGGCGGAGGCTTCATGAGTCAGCTAGAGTGGGGCTCAGACACGCGCGGCATTCCCCTCCCAGTCGCTGACGGCATGGAGTCACTCTTTAATTCCACCTTTGATCACAACGGGCGTAAGCCGCCCTTACCATTCGCCACCGAAGCAGATGTGCAAGGCTTGCTAACGATGCTCTTTTTCACCTGGCTCTCTGGCGGCAATCCACCGTTGTTTATGGACTTCCGCAAGGTCTGGGAAGCGTGGGAAATTAAAGCCCTCGCAGCACGATTGGGCATCACCCTGAAAGGCGATGCGATCTGGGAGAAAAAGGGCTTGGTAGATGGCGATAATTCTGGAAGTGCATCGCTCGACTGGGCGGCAAAACCCGGTGCCTCGGTGAAGGAGATCATGGCCGGTGTTTCAATGCCCTTGGCAGATCCCCACTACTTCCCAGGCTTGGGCAACTCGGTGACCTTTGTCTCCCCAGGCGGAATCGAAGGTATCGCCGGGCGCATGGCCTACAGCGCTACCACAAATATGTTCACGCTCTTCTGGGACGAGGCGTGCACAGTGGAACTGCCGGAAAAGTTAGCCCAGGCGGTGTGTAATACGTCAACGCCCACGTGGCCGCACACGTTCGTCGTGCCAAAATACGCGAGCATGATTGAGTACAAACAATACGCGCCGGCCAACCACTTCCACATGACGTGGAACTTGAAACCTGCGCGGCTTGAGTACTGGATGGATTTGGCCAACGTTCTGTCCGGAACGCCATGGCAGGCGCGGCCGGCGTTCATTGAGAAAGTTGATCGGCCCGTACCGCTCCTGTATTTGCAGAACGGCGGCGAAACAGCAGCAAAAATGCTACGTGCGCGCGGCTAGGTTGGCGCGCATAGACACGCCGCTTGAGAAGAAGCGAAAGGCAAAAAGGGCGTTCGAAACGTATGCAGTCCAAAGGTGCCACCTATTTGCAGAGTCCCGCAACGCCGTTATTGCGCCATGTCTAGATGAACCGAGGAGCATGCCGACACAGTGTGGTTAGACTACTGCGCTGGACGGTGCAGGAAGTGCGCTATTATCGCACGTTGGCTGCGGACCCACGCACTCCGCGCGCAGCACGCTGGTTGTTAGGTGCGGCGCTGGCATATTTGTTATTCCCGCTGGACATCATTCCTGATTTCATCCCCGTGCTAGGCCATCTGGATGAGGCGTTTATTGTCCCAGCACTGATATGGGCGGCGTTGGCCCTCATTCCCTCTGACGTAAAGCTAGCCTGCCGCGCCCGTGCCGCAGAGTGTACCACGGGCAGGGCCGCGCACGTGTGCTGATTGGAAGGCAATTCGCTTTAGCGGGTAGTGCCTGAAATGAAGACTCACGTCGGCATGTCACCACACCGCTGCACAGGAAAGTGACAACACTTCGAAAAGGAGCTCGACCACGCTGCTGGGAGATCAGTCGAATGGCCCTCCTTGCCTGATCTGGCAACAGCGGGCCATGCACGGGCGCCCACGTCCAGTCAGGCAAAACAAGTTCGTCGTCAGTGTCAGGGTGACAGATCCTCGGACGTTTGCTGCGATGGCTTCCGTTGAGGGGGGACTGGGCTTATTATTCTGACCACATTCGTGCGGCGCGCGCCACGCCGAGCACAGGCATGCCGTGTGCCTGGCGTGCCGGCTCATACGGGCCGGTAGGGGTAGTAAAGAGGCGCGGCGCGCATGGTGGTGGCTACGCTAGCCCGTACTGATCCTGCTGGCAATTTTCGATGTCGGTCTGATTATCTTGCTTGTGGTGTTACTGGTGCGCGAATTGTCCTAAGAGTACGCCGTGGTCTGCCCCAATTGCGATCAGAGCAGGCGGGTGTAATCGTCTTTGGAATAGTCACACAGACACTCGTGGAGTACCGCGGAATGGCTGCGGTATCGCAGTCCACGCAGCCGCGCAGCGTTGGTCGTCAACGCAGAAGACGTGACAAGACATAACCACGGGGTATCACATCATTTGCGCAGAACCCATTTGATACGTCAGGATTTAAAGGCGTGGTGGAGCGATAGCGTACAATCTTTTTAAGCGACAATCGCCCGAGTGGCCTTCAATCAACGTATTTTGTCGATAGCAAACAACATTTTTTGTCATTTGGGGCTTCCCAAAGTGTCACATTCTCTTTGCCGCAATTCATGCATCGGTGGGGCGTTCCAGAAACAGGCGCAGGCTGTTCACACGACATTTTGTGTCGTTTGCAGGCAGCATCACTTGCCGTGTGGGGTCTTAAGCGCAGCAGTTGTAACTTACTCAGGAAGCAGCAATCACCTGCGGCGACGCCAGGGTGGAGCTTGAGGAACGAAAACCGACGCATCATATTGCCTAGTGCAGGTAACTTGCCACAGCGCGTCAATTGCACTGTCCAGTAAAAAATGCTATAATAGTGGTATACTATACTTGTACACATTCACCCCTGGCTTGTCTAGACCTATGCGGCTCAAACGACACGTCATCACCTCCTGCGCAGTGCTCCTGCTTGTCGCCGCCCCATTGCTGGCCGCGCCACCTCTGCCGGCACTCGAGCTGACCATCATCAAGCTGCTCGGTACGACGCGCCAAGAGGAAATCATGCTGAATCGTATCGTCCCCTACGCCGGCGCGCACATTGGCGGCGTGCATGTGGATACTTCACGTACACCTGCGCGGCTATACCTATTCGATAGCGCGAATAATCGTATCCTTGGCTTTCGCAAGTGGTCGCCAGCGACGCTCCCTGACGGCCCGTTTGCCCATGCGGATATCGTTATCGGCCAGCCGGCCATCTGGGACGCAGGTGCCGCCAACGGTGACAGCACACGTTTCCTCCCGCCCCGCGCAGACACGTTAGCCCTCTTGCCTTTCCCTTTCGTCAGCAGCACCGCTGAAGCCCCTCGCTCGAATATGATGGCCACCGACCCCGCGGGAAACTTTTATCTCGTCGACTTGTGCAACAATCGCGTCCTAAAATTCATTGACCCGTTCGAGACCGACCAGATCGCTGACGACGTGTGGGGCCAGCCCAGCTTCACCAACCGCTCGCCCACCAACGGCAGCGCCCCGCCACCGACCAGCGCTACCACCTTGCGCACCCAGTGGAATTACGGCACGACGATTGGCGCCTTTTCCGCCGGCGTGGATGTGGACAGTGCTGGTAATCTGTGGGTGGCGGATTCCTTCAACAATCGCGTTTTGCGCTTCACCGGGGGGAGCAAAACGGCTGATTTAGTTCTTGGGCAAGCCAACTTTACCTCGAGTATCGCCGGCACAGCACCGAATCGCATGTACCACCCCACCGGCGTACGCGTGCGCCCCGCCTCCGGCGAAGTCTTCGTCCTCGATGGTCAAGATGATCTCCCGCCCGGGCCGCGCATCATGGTCTTCCGCCCGCCGTTTTCTAACGGCATGAACGCACACCGCGTCTTTGGGACCAACTACTTGAGCTGGTCACGCGGTTTCTGCCTCGACCCGTTTGATACAAACATCATTTGGGTTGCCGACGGTGGTAAAGATCGGATCGTACAATTCAATCACCTCACCGGCCAGCCCCTCGATGTGATCGGACAATTGAATCTGACCAGCTATCTCGGCATTGGCAAATACGTGCGTCCAAGCGGGGAGGTAGCTGATTTCAAGCAGCCCGACGGCAGCATTAGCATTGATCGCGAGACCAATCTGTATTTCACCAGTTTTTACGGTCTGAATAAGGTCATCCGTATCCCCCTCCCCATCACGCGCAATGCACAGGGACACGTCTGGTCAAACGGTGAGATGATGAAAGAGGGCATGAACGAGAACACCGGCCGCACGTTCCAAGACCACTATGGCATGGCACGCTGGGGCACACAGCTGTATGTGCGGGATCGCCTGCGTGTGCTGGTCTGGACAAACTACTACACGGCTGTCACCTTTCAATCCGCAGACTTTGTCATTGGCCAAAGCGGGCTCGATAAGAACGAACCGGGCGGCACCTTTGAAGCGCGCTGGCCTACCACCTTGCACTGCGCGAGCAATTTCTTGTTCGTCTGCACGGACTGGAAGTTGTTCATCTTTGAAACGCCAATCACTAATGGGGGACGGAACTACCCGCCACTTAAAACCATTGACGGCGGGCCATCTACGCCGTTACGCTGGGCAGATGACAATAGCCCGTGTTACCCTGTGCTTTTCAGCAGTGTTGCCTATGACCCCGTAAGTAACGTGCTTTGGGTCGCACAAAACTATTCAGCCGGGAACCCCGGCGCACGCGTCTTGCGCATCCGCAATCCCTTCGCACTCAACCCCATCGTCGACATGGTTTTGGGCCAGACAAACAAAACGGGAGGCTTGAAAAATAAAGGCAAGTACATCGAGCCGTACGGACCGTTCACCGTGGATGGGACGGACATGGCCAACCCCTCGCTTGTGTTTCTCGACAACTACCGCAATGTGTACGTGGTGGACTCGGGCTACGAGGGCCGTGTCGACAATGGTGGCAACCGGCGTGTTGTGCGCTTTGATGCTAGCAAGGCAGATTCGGCGCCGGGCTTGTTTCCTAACTACGCCGCAGACGCCGTGTTCTGCAAGCCAGACTTGACCACCACGCGTGACCATTCCGAGTTAAATCGCCCTGGCACCCCCATTACCGTCTCATTCGGGCCAAACAATGAAATGATTCTCACCGACGATACCTACGACGGTGCCACTGTGCAAGGCATGCGCATTTTCTATTATCCAACACCGCACGTTGGCGCAGCCCCGCAACCGACGCACATTATTGGCACCTATGTCGGCCAACCTGCTTTTGTCCTCATAGAGCCGGGCCTTATCATTTTGCAAGACCACACCTGGAATCGCATCCTCTTTCACGCGCCGCGGGCTACAGCGCCGTTCATCGACATCACCAACGCCGTTGTAACCGTGCGAAGCCCAGCTGGAACTCTCGGAGGCACCAACGTGAATGTAGTTGGTACGCTGTGGTGGTCAAACGAGCGTGGGGGGAACGGTACTGTGCCTGCCTCAGCAGCCTGGACGATTCCTGCGATTCCCCTTGCGTTCGGACCAAACCTGATCACTGTGAGTGGCACAAACACGGCTGGTGTCGTTGCCAGCGACACAGTCACGATCACGCGCGACTACGCCAACGGCGAAGGGCCGCCCGAGGTAAGCATTACTAACGCACCGCTGTCTCTTCCCAGTGGCATCACCAACTGGAGCCTCGGCGGAACTGCCAACCGCCATGTTGTGGGCGCGTTACGATGGCAGAATCAGCGCGGTGGAAGTGGCAGTGTGCCGGCGACATCCAGTTGGGTTATTACGGGCATTCCGCTCGCCGGCGGCGCTAATCTTATTTCCGTCACGGGCACTAATCTCTTTGGTAGCAATGCTGTGGCAACCATTACCATCACACGCGCGCCGGCGCCGGGCGAGGGCACGCCTGTCGTCGTTATAACCACACCTGACACGACCGTGGATGAGCCCGTCTCGAGCTATGACATTTACGGCACTAACAATGAGCATGTGGTGGGCGGGATGTGGTGGGTCAATTCTCTGGGAGGGAGTGGGACAATGCCTGCAGGTCTCTCGTGGTCAGCCCTTGGCGTACCGCTTGCTTTGGGCGAGAACATCATTAGCGTGTATGGCACTAACGTGTACGGTGACACAGCTTCGGCTGCGCTGCGCATCACGCGCGAGGCAGTAATTACTGCCACCCATTGGCAGGTGCTGAGTGTGACCAATGGGCGCGACTACAGCGGTGTGGGGGCCGGCCTACGGATGAATCAGCGTAGCACCTTAGTTAAGAATTACGATCAAGACGGCTATATCTACCTCCAGGGCCACGCTTCCAGTGGGAATCCGCGAACACAGAGCATTTGGCGTGTGCGCGCTTCCATTGCGCCAGAAGCGTCTGCTGCCGCCTGGCAACTGTGCGTTGGTGGCATCCCGTGCAATGACGCCGGTGGCGAGGAAGGTCAAACGTGGCTGAAATTCAGCAACATTTTCTACTCCTCCATGTGGTGCCAGTTCGGTATCCCCAACGGCGGTCCATGGTACTGGTCATGGTACGGCTTTTACTCGACCAACGTGGCGGGAGTGCCCGCCGTTCCGGGCGCCGTGCCGCACGCGCCACTCATCGTGCGGGCGACAGGTGACGCGTACCCAGACGCAGCGCGTAACCTCGGCGGCATCCTTGCCTGGATGGGCATTAGCGCATTCACGGCGGTCTGCACGGACCGCCACGACCCGAGTTCAGCTGCTGGACAAGATGCCCAAATCCGCCGCTGGAACGGGTTTAATGTCCTCACCACTCTAGCCGAGCGTGAATGCGAGGGCGTCAATACCATGTTTGCAGTGTGCGGCTTTGACCGCGGGCGTAACGGCCGCGCTTTCTTTCTTGATTGTCGCAGCCCCAGCGGGCTCAATTATATTTGGTGCGCCACCAATCTTTTTGCCGGTCCGTCACAGCTGTTGCAGGCCTTTCGCCTCGCCCCCATCCCTGGCAGTAACACCAGCGATGCGGTTGTGGATCTGGTTGTGATGAATAGTGAGCGTTTTTACGGGAATACGCTCCTGGCTGTGTCCGTTTGGACGGATGGTGGTCGTAAGATTTTACTGTACAATGCAGACCGACCTGACCTGGCCCCGACGAACATTACGCCTAGTCTTGGTTCGCATCAGTGGCGCAACACGCTCGCCGCGTACGGGCCGTACCTCTTTATGAGCTACGATCTCGGTGGCGAACAACCTGGATTGCTGCGCCTGAGTTTGTACAATGTGGCCCTTACCGGGCTCGGGGTACCGGAGCCAGACATGTGGTCGGGTGTTCTGCTGGCGAGCGGGATTATCTTTGCGTGGCCTGAGATGAAGCGACGCCGGTCAAGCCACATCCATGCGTTCACAGCGAGCGCGGGGAGACACCATACACAGTCTGCCGTAATGCACTCTGCGAGGTAGCCCGCGCGCGCAGAATCGCCGCCATGAACAAGAAATACGCGATACTGCTGGCAATGATCATCGCCGGTGTCCCGAACGGAAGGACACTGTTCCACAAGCCGTGACACACTGCCGCGCACGCATAGCCAATCAGCGCGTACTGCCAGAATCTTGTTTTGTGCTGCATCCCCAGCCCGATGAAATAGCCGAAATAGCCCGAATACGCCACGTGCCCGCCTACGCTCGCGAAGATGCGCGGGATGAGAAGCTGCAGCGCCGCCCACGCCTGATAATCCGTGCGGACGTTTTCCGGGTTGCAATACAGGAAGATGGTTTCCAAGACCACAAACCCAATTGCTGATGACGCCGCCAGCAAGATGCCGTCCAGTGGTTCGCGGATCGCCAGCCGCCTGCTGTTTCCGCCTTTCATTTGCATATAGACGATCACGACCAGTAACGGCAGAATCTTGACGAATTCTTCGCTCACGCCGGTAATGAAGGTGTGCTCCAAAAACCGCTGCACGAAGCCGACACGCTCACCTTCAGTAGGCGAAATCCGAAACAACGCGTGCAGCACAACCAGCACCGGAATGGTCATTACCGCTGTGAAGACGGCTGGCGCCACCATGTACCACCACGGCTGCCGCTTGCCACACAAACGGTACACAAACCATACCACTGTCGCGCACGAGAACAGACCGAACAAATAAATAGAGGCGAGCATGACTTTGAAGGCGCCTTTTACGTCCGCAAGCCGCTGGTCCTCTTTCATGCTGCCGGATATAACAATCAGGAAGACAAGACGCTTTTGGGCGATGGGAATGCCGAGAATTGTGCGTGTGTTTTGCGCTTGGCGGAGCTGGTTGGAGAGCGATTGGATGAGATTGAGTTGTTGTTGAATGGTGCCGCCGAGGTCGCCCAGGACAGGGACTTGATCTTGAGCCAGGCGCAATTCATCACTGAGGCGCGCGCATTCCACAACTAGCCCCATCCAAGCGTTGGAGAGTTGGAGGATCGTGTTCGTCTGGTTGCCGACAGCGGCGGAGAGGACGGCGATGCGCGAGTTGAGATTGACAAGGGCGTTGGAGAGCATTGAGATGCGGGCTCGCAGCGATGGGACCGTGTTTTCCATTTTGCGCATGGCATGAACGTACATGAGCAGGATGATGAGGACGGCACCCAGCCCGCAGTAGATGCAATCGAGGAAGGAGAGCGAGAATATTTCGAGAGGCGTTCGGACGCCGGCGTATTCGCGGTATCTCCTCGCGGTGAGTTTTTCGAAATATCTGTCGCGTGGCCAGCCCATGGCACACGCGGCGTAGTGCACTGTGCTGAACGGGATGGCATAATCAAGAGCGGAAATTCCGAGCAGAGCGAAAGTTGACAAATGGAGGTGGTTATGCGATAATTGTTCACCTTGTAAGCAATGGAGCAAGCAATGACAGAACTGAAACCGGGCGATAAGGCACCAGAATTTACTTTACCGGCCAGCAATGGCACGGAAGTGAGCTTAATGGATTACCGTGGCACGCACTACGTTGTGCTGTACTTTTATCCAAAGGACGCAACGCCGGGCTGCACGCAAGAGGCAATCGCGTTTCGTGATTTGCAGCACGAGTTTCAGTTGGCAGGAGCGGTGATTCTCGGCGTGAGTACGGACGATGTGGCGTCGCATGGGCGCTTTGCGACTGAACACAATCTTACTTTTCCATTGCTAAGTGACGTGGATGGAAAGGTCACGGAGAAGTATGGGGTGATGGCAAAGCGGCGGGGGAAGAGTGCAGGTCCACGGGCAGCGCGAGTGACGTTTGTGATTGACAAGGAGGGAGTGATTCGGCGGATATACCGCAACATCAAATTAGAGTGCCATGCGGACGAGGTGCTTACGTACGTGCATGGGCTGAAATTGGAAGAGGAGGTGGCGGAACGCGTGTAGCGAGCGGGTGCGGGAGGCAGACGGCGGAGTTTTTTTTCTGGCTCAGCGGTTGTAGAAGCGATAGACGCGTTCTAGGAAACGCTCAATGAGGTAGGCGTACTTGGGGTATTCGACGAGGAAGGCGTCGTGGCCGTAACTAGATTCGATTTCGTGGTATTCGACGTCGCGCCCGAGTGCGCGTAAGGCATCGACGAGTTCCGCGGTTTCGCGCGGGGGGAAGAGCCAGTCACTGCGGAAGGCGATGAAGAGCGCTTTGCATTTGATGCGTGCGGCGCCTTCTTCGAGTGAGGAGCAGCCCTCGGCGAGATCATAGAAATCCATTGCTTTGGTGAGGTAGAGGTAGCTGTTGGCGTCGAAGCGTTCGACGAAGCGCGCGCCTTGGTAGTGGAGGTAATTTTCGATTTCGAAGTGGTCACCGAAGTGGGAGTGGGCGGAACCAGCGCGGCGCCGGCGTCCGAATTTGAGCTGCATAGATTCACTGGAGAGGTAAGTGATGTGAGCAATCATGCGGGCGACGGCGAGGCCGCGTGCAGGGGGATCGTCGGGATCGTAGTTGCCGTTATTCCACTTGGGGTCGCTAATGATGGCTTGGCGTTCGACTTCAGAGAAGGCAATGCCTTGGGGGGAGAGGCGTGCGCTGGTGGAGACGGGGATGATGCAGCTGACCCAGGAGGGGTAGGCGGCGGCCCATTCGAGAGTGATCATGCCGCCCATAGAACCGCCGGAGACACAGAGGAGGCGGTGAATGCCGAGGTGCTCGAGGAGGAGTTTTTGGGCGTTGACGATATCGCGGATAGTGAAGACGGGGAAGGAGAGGCCGTAAGGCCGGCCGGTCGCGGGGTTGATCGAGGAGGGTCCAGTGGTGCCTTGGCAACCGCCGAGGTTGTTGGCGCAAATGATGAAATATTTGTTGGTGTCGAAAGCTTTGCCCGGGCCGATGAGGGGGTCCCACCAGCCGGCTTTGGGATCGGTATCATGATAGACACCGGCACAGTGGCTATCGCCGGTGAGGGCGTGGACGATGAGGATGGCGTTATCGCGTTGAGGGGTAAGGGTACCGAAGGATTCGTAAGCGATATCGAGGGGAGCGATACGTTCGCCGGAGACGAGGGTGAGGCCATCAGGGAAGTGGGCAAAGTGTTTGACGGCACGGAGGCGTGTGCCACGCGAAGCGGAGGCGACGCTGGGGTCTTCCCAGTCGGGCCGGGGCGGGGAAGGATGTGGAACGAAGTTATTCACGTAATAAAAAAGGCGTCCGTGCCAAGCAGCGGGACGCCACGTCTGTTTAGCACATTTTTTACGTGGAGCAATTCGACATAAATCACCACGGAAACGAGCTGGTGGGGAGGGGAGGGTTCGAACCTCCGTAGCCGTGAGGCGCCAGATTTACAGTCTGGTGCAATTGACCACTCTGCCACCTCCCCGCTAGCGATGACGAAAGAACCGCTGCACGGCGTGGTGCAGCACAGCACATCGATGGAGCCGAAGATCGGATTTGAACCGATGACCTGCGGTTTACAAAACCGCTGCTCTACCAGCTGAGCTACTTCGGCACAGTAATTTATTGTACAAAGTCTGTTTGTTCGTGTCAAACCGCGTTGACGTGATGGGCGGGATAGGTTATAATGACCGTGATGAAACAAGTAACTGGCCCGTACAGGCCAAGCGGGAGTTAGGTGCGCGATGGATGAGTTAGAGACAAGAGTTGAACTGGGGGCGGCGGAGCGTGTGGTAGGAAGCGTCGGCGAGGTAGCGGAGGAAAGAGATGTCAATCGGGACGTGTATCGGCCGTTGACGTTTCTCTTGTTTGCGCTTTTGGGAGGGATGCTGGTGTACAGTTACAGCTACCCGTTGCAACGGACGTACCAAAGCTGGGGCAGTCAGCACGGGTACAACGCGAATGGATTGTACATTTTTCTGGGGGCGTGTTTGTTGATTTTCTGGCAACGCAAGCGGTTACGGGCGTTACCGAAGACGATTGATTATCGGGGGTTGGTATTGGTAGTGCTGGGCCTGCTATGGTCGTTGGCGTTTAAGCGTGGCGACATCAATGCGATGCAGACGGTGGGGTTTATTGGTGTGGTGTGGGCGTTGTGTTTGTACTTGGGCGGGTGGTTATTTGCGAAGGCAATGATGTTTCCACTCTTCTTCAGTTTATTTTCGGTGCAATGGGGGCTGGCGAGCAGCGTGGTTGCGTTGAAGATGCGTTTATGGTCGACGGCGATTGCGTGTTGGCTGATCAACGTAACGGGCAAGCCATTCGGCATTATGGTGGAACGGCAGGGAACAAACGTGTCGATGCCGGAGATTCCGGAGTTGGCATTTGACGTGGCGGCGCCGTGCAGTGGGTTACAGTCGTTGATCATGACGGCGGTGTTATGTCTGCTGATGTGCTATTTGAGCTTACGAACGTGGTGGAAGCGGGTAGTGATGGTAGCGCTGATAGGGCCCATCGCGATTTTGAATAACTCGCTGCGGATCATGCTGATCGCATATTGCGGGACATTCTTCACGTGGATTGAGCGAGTAATGGGGTTGCAGAAAGGGTGGGGGAAAGATGTAGCGTATGGCGCGTTTCACGAGTATCCGGGAATAGTGGTGTACGGGTTAGGGTTTGCGATGGTGTGGTTGGCGGCGCACTATTTGGAGCGGTTACCAGGGGTGGAACGGGAAGAGTGGGAGCAGCGCAAGGCAGAAAAAGCAGCTGCGCGGGCAGCGCGGGCGCGCAAGGCGGAAGCGGCGGCCGCGGGGCTTGAAATGCCTGAAACGTCTGATGCGGCGAGGCAGTTGGACAGATCGGAGACATCTGACGTGCCTAATGCCTGCGAGGTTTCTTGCCAGCCCGTTGACTACAGATTTTACGGTCGGTTGTGGAAACATGTAGCAGTAGCGCTTGCGTTGGTTATTGGCGCGCACTATTTGGGGAATTACGCGAAGCACAGGATTTATTACTCGAAGGGGTTAGCCTCAGGTGATCACATACCGACATTAGTGCTGGGGCAGAAGGGTTACAGTATGCAACGACTGCCATATGTGACGGCATTTCCGGAACGGATTGGCTATCGCCTGCGTGTGCTCATGCCGGTGACGGAACTAGAGTTATCGGAATTACCAAAGGACACAGAGTACTTTCGAGGACTGTATGTACCGACGAATCGCTACGCAGCGTATGCGAGGGGTGTCCAGTATCTTTTTTCGCGGGCGCCGACCAGCGACGTCGCAGCGGTAGCGAGCGGATTGGGAGAGGCATTAGGCGAGGTGGTGCTGCCAACGAACACGCTAGCGCGGCTGGCGGGGTTGAGCCAGGGTTTTATCAAGTGGCTCGAGGAACACCGGTACCCTGACAGCATGTCAATGGCATTTGGTCATGTGATGGCGGCGCTGGCGCAGGCGGATCGGCATCCGGAGAATATCATGCTGGCGGTGGTGCAAAACAAGAGCGATCAGCACTCGATACACACACCGGAAGCGTGTTTTCCTGCGCAGGGCTGGACAATTGACGAGCCGTTTGTGAAACGAATTGAGTTAGGGGGACATCCAGCGGACGTCGCATGTTTGGATGTAGGTTTTCGTCAGGAGAACATTCGGGAGTGTGTGTTGTACTGGTATCAGCGGGAGGGAGAGGGGGTGCGGAACATTTATGCGACGGGGGACTTTTTCTGGTTGCCATTCAAGACAGCGTTTAACTTGATATTTCGTGGGCGGAGTGACCGGTGGGCGTTTGTGCGTCTTTCGACCGTGATAGATGATCGCGATCCGGGAAAGTTCGCGGAAGGTTACGAGCGACTTTTGGCATTTGTACGAGAAGTGGAGCCATACTTGATGTATTAGGGGGGCTAGGTAGAGGCGGGAGACATGCGGCGAATAGTAAAGGAACTACGCGAGCGAATGCGGGTGATGCGCGGGCGACCACTGCATGTGACGCTGTGGCAGTGGGCGCGCCACAACTGGCCCTGGCGGGTGAGCGCACTTGCGGCGGCAGTGGCTTTGTGGGCGTACGTGCAAATTGTCACGAATGTGGGCACGGTCCCGCTGACGGTACCGATTGGTGCCATACGCGTGCGAGAGAATCACCAGGCGGAAGTGTTTACAACAAATGGCGAGCCGTTGCAGGCGATTAGTGTGAATGTCATGTGCTCGGCGCGGGATCGCGATCGGTTGCGGGATGTCGACTACACAGTTGAGATTGATTTACAGGACGAGGCAGAGAATATCATACCATCGTTTCAATTACGGGCAAATGAGCATATCAAGTACCGTGGGCGGAAGGAATTTGCTGATCGGTATCGAATTGTATCCTTTAGTCCGGATCGGGTGCGGTTGGTAATTGACAGCACAGAGATGCGATTAGTAACAGTGGAGCCGGTCTACACAGGCACACCGGCGGAGGGATATGAAGTGTCAAGTATTAGCGCGAATCCGACGGCGGTGATGATTAAGGGGCCAGCACGGATCATTCGCGAGATGACGACGATTCCGACGGAGACGATCGACATAACAGGGCTGAGCAAGCCATTTCAGAAGCCGGTGCGTGTGGGGGCGACGAATACGAGTGTGACGGTGGTGGACAAGACGCCGGTGGAAGTGAACATTGGGATCAACACGAAACCAGTGCAGCGGCGCTTTGGCGCGGTACCGGTACTGGCGCTCGGTCAGCCCGCGCAGGGGCGACAGGTGCGGTTCAATCCGAAAACGGTTACCGTGATTTTGCAAGGGGTGCGTGAGTTGATGGACATGGTAGAGCCGCGGACGGTGCGGGCATTTGTGGATGTGCGGGAGCTTACGACGAGCGGGTTTAGTCTTCCGGTGCAAGCGTTAGCGCCGGCAAATGTACAAGTAGTGTCAGTGATGCCGAACGTTGTCACAGTGAGCTTGACAGAGGAGTGAGATGGCAGACGAGGTTGCGGCAGGAGCAGTGGAGCGTGCAATGCCGCTGGAGGTACGTTTTAGTCAGTTTGAGGAGCGGTATCAGCGTGAGATGGCGGATGTGCGCGCTTTGAGTGCGCAGATGCAGGAATTGATTACGGTGACGGAGGCGGTGCTCAACGAGCTAGATCGGCCTGGTTTGCTGCGGCGCTTGCTGTGGCGGATTACGGGATACAGTGGAGCCCTCCAGCGCAAGAACTATCGTAACCAGTTGAAATTACAACATACGAACATGTTGCTGAGTGCGGCGATAGCGCGGCAGAATCGGGTGATTATCGAAGGGTTGCGGCTGACGCTGGAGAAGCTGCACCAAGTAGAAGAAGATGCGCGGTATTTGCGGGAGATGGTGGTGAAGAGTGAAGAACGACGTGAACGGTGGCGGCAACGGCGCGCGGCGTGGCAGGCACGCGTGCGCGGGTGGTGGGAGCGTGTATGCGCGTGGTGCAGCGGGCGCAGGTAAGGGCCTAACCATGGGTGTATGCGGGCGAAGATCGGAACATGGCTGGATACGTTGGCTGATGATTTGTGTAGCCGGAGTGGGCTTAGCGGCCCTGGCGAGCTGTAGGGAATCGCAGGTGCTCTCCGTGCACTTCATCGACGTTGGGTACGGGGACGCGATTGTGGTGCACATGCCCGGGGAGGCAACGATCCTTGTGGACGGTGGGTACGGCGCGCACGAGACCGACCAGGGACGGCGAACGGTGCTGCCGTATTTACAGGAACTCGGGGTCACTCAGTTAACGGCGGTGGTGGCGACGCACAGTCATCCTGATCATGTAGGTGGGGTCGTGGATGTGGTGCGCGCATTGCCGGTGGGACAGGTGATACGGCCGGCGTGGGGGCGGACAAATGTGTACACGCTGACGCTGGATGAGGTCGCGGCGGTACGTGGGGTTCCTGTTGAGCGAGGTGGGCGCGGAATAGAGTGGAGATGGGGGAGTATGCGACTCCGAGCGCTGCATCCGATACCGGGGGGTGCGGATGTTGCTGACGAGTCATTTGATTTGAATGCAAACAGCTTGGCGCTCGTAGTCGAATTTGGCGCGGCACGTGTGTTGTTGCTGGCAGACGTAACGACTCCGGTGCTGCGCGAACTTTATACGCACGGATATCTGCCCCGTGCAACGTTGATCAAAATTCCGCACAGTGGCCAGCGGGACGCGTATGATGAGGAACTAGTGCGCGCGTTGGCACCTCAACATGCAGTGCTGATGGTGGGGCCAAACCCGTACAGTGCACCGGCGCCGGAAGTGGTCAGCGGATACGAAGCGATGTGCATGCTGTGGCGCACGGATCGCGATGGCACTGTCGTTGCCGAGCTGACGAAGGACGGGCAAATTCGGGTCGGAGCAAAAGGAAAAACTCACTGACGAAGTCCGGCGCCTGGGAGCAATAGAGATTCGGAGATACTCGACTCAGCGTCATGCATAAATCCCACAGCACGTTTTTTTCGTTTCGTACACGTTGCCAGCGGTCAGTTGCGAGGCTTTTTGTATCCTGCCGTGCTTTAGTTCAGCACCGAGAAATGATAAAATAGACGCGAGGGGACAACCACAGGATTGCATGAATGCACGCATAGTTCTAGTAGCCATGGTGGCGGGAGCCGTTGTGTCGTATGGCGGGCACACCACTGTGGTAGTGAAGTGGAATGCGGGTGATGTGAAATTCATCACGCGTGAGGGCATGACGCAGATCCATGGTGCGGGATTACAAGCGCCGCCTGACGCGCCGGGTGCGCCGTGGTTGCCGGCGCGGTACATCGCAGTAGCCATTCCGGCGGGTGCAGTGGCCACGGGTGTGAGCGTGAAGGGGGATGAGCAGCTCCTTGTGAAGGACGTGCTGTTGCTTCCCGTGCAACCGCCGCAGCGACGGAGCGCGCCTCGGAGGCCGGTTGTGCCGCCTGACCCGGTAGCGTATGCAGTCGACACGCGGATTCCACTCACGCGGGCCGAGCTGTGCGGAACGCATGAGATGCGGGGTTACACATTCGCGACGATCCGACTCAATGTGCTGCGGTATCATCCGGCGGCGCGCACGGTGTGGTATAGTCCGCGGCTCGAGGTCACAGTGAGCTATCGTGAGGGTGCTTCAAGACCACTCCTAGCCGCGGGGCGGCAGCCTGTTTTTGCGCACATGGCGGCGAGATGGGCGGTAAATGCAGGGGAGCTTGTGCAGGCTGCGCCGAACGTGCATATTCTTGGTGCCAACGTTGTTGATTACTTAATCATCACCGCGCAGGGTTTATCAAACGCGTTTGCTTCTCTGGCAGCGCATCGCGAAGCGCGCGGGTTGCGCTGCGCCATTGAAACAGTTGAGAGCATTGCCAACAGCTACGCGGGAGCTGACATTCAGCAGAAGATTCGGGCGTGTATTAGCAATTATGTGGCGAATCGCGCTACGACGTTTGTGGTTCTTGGAGGAGATGACACGATAGTACCAGACCGGGACTGCTACGCATACTGCGAAGGTGAAACGGAGTTAGCAATGCCGACGGACCTATACTATTCCGATTTAAATGGGACGTGGAATGCGGATGGGGACACACGCTACGGGGAGACGACAGACGAAGTAGATATGGCGCCAGATGTTATTGTGGGACGTATTCCCGTGCGGACGGCGCAACAGGCAGCAGATTACATTACGAAGGTTGTAGCCTTTGAGAACAATCGTCCGCGGGGGTTGATGGAGAAAATGTGCATTGTCGGTACAGAAACGTGGAATACATACACTGGCACGGCCCGGCCCGCGGATACGTTGAGCGACGGTCATCCTGAGTTTCGGGCTGCCAATCATCCTTACGTGAGTGACGCAGAGATCTGGTCGCGCCGGATGTATCGCGATGTGATCACGCAATATTGGCGTGCGACAGAGTTGAAGTACTTTTTTGACACACTGACGTCGTGGGATACGAGTGTCGCTGGTGATTATCTGCAAACAGCGGCAAATTTACAGGGCAAACTGAGTGCGGGTTGGGGACACGTGTTTTTCTCTGATCATGGGTATGAATCAGGGTGGTCGTTGGAGAGCGGCAACTACACGACGGCAGACGCGAGCACACTGAATAACCGCGTTGTGTTAGTCTACACGGACGCATGTTTGACGGGGCATTTTGATGGGGCACCGGAGCCGTGCTTTAGCGAGGCGATCTTGCGCAATCCAGTAGGGGGCGCGTTGGTCTACCTGGGTTGTAGCCGATACGGCTGGGGTGAGCCTGGGAGTTACTACGGTGGGCCGTCGTCAGACTACGCACATAGATTCTACCATCGCCTCTTTGGCGTGCGCAGCGTGGCTGGCGGAGTTGCCTTTGCTCAGCACAAAGCTGACATGATTCCGTTGTGTGGTGCGTATGGGGCGGAGCGTTGGATTCAGTTTGGGCTGAATTATCAAGGCGATCCGGCGATTTTGTTTGGGCAGGTGGAGACGAACCAGCCGCCGGTACTGCAGACACCGGCGCAGCGGCAGCTGGGCCTTGCCGGGGCACCAGTGCAGTTCACTGTGCGTGCTGATGATCCTACCGATGCTGATGTAATTACGCTTCGAGCACAAGATGTGCCCGAATGGGCTGTGTTTGCTACGGTAAGCAACAAGGGCAGTGTAACGGGCACGTTCCACGGCATAGCGCCGCAGCCAACGGTCGCTGATATAACGTTTGTGGCGAGCGACAAGGACGGAAGCACCAGTGCCACTGTGCGCGTGGTGGTTGGGGCGGCAGGGGTCTGTAGCGCGCTCTTCATCTCCGAGTATGGCGAGGGCACAGGCTACAACAAGTACCTTGAACTCTACAACGGCACGAGCAACCACATTGATCTGAGCGGTTATAGTTTGCGCAAGCAAATTAATGGCGCTGGGCCGTATACGAATGATTTGGTGTTAAGCGGGATCTTGACGCCGGGAGAGACGTATGTGATTGTCTACAACCAGGCCGATGCGGCGCTGCGCGAAAAAGCGGATTTGCTCACAAGTTCTGCGTGCTTGGCTTTCAATGGAAATGATGCCGTGGCGCTATTCGCGCGTGGGCGGAGCGACTACCAGGTAGATGAAGTAGGAATAGTCAATAGCCCAGCGTACTGGGGGCAGGACGTAACATTGATACGCACACCGCACGTGACAGGGCCGCGTGTGCCGTACAATGCGGCGGAATGGGAGGCATATTCTGCGGACACGTGGGATGACGTCGGAACACACATGGTGATGCCGGAGCCAGGGCTATGGGCGACTTTAGGACTGGCGTGGCTTGGTGCGCGGCGCAGGTGTGGCAAAGCGCGATTAGGATAGTCTTGCAGCGGCAGACGCGAGCCAGAAGGGCCGGTAACGCTCGTTGGGACGCACGAGGGTGTGGGAGACGATGCGGCGCCGCAGGTGCGCGGGCCTCGTGTGCGGCGCTCTTGTTGAGAACCAGTTCTTGTCAGCACGTCGGGCAAAGATGTCTCGGTACAAAATGAGTTTTCGACAGACACAGACGACAGTTTGTGTCGTTTGCAAACGACATTGTTAGTCGTTTAAAATGAGTGTGCGGAAGGCCATGAGCGTTGACGATCAGATGGCTGACGTACAAAGTATTGGTGGCAACAAAGGTTTTATTGTTCTTGGTTTGCCTTGTGTCGTTAGTCGCAGGTGAAGGTTGGGCTGAATCGACATTTTATGACGAATGCAAACGACATTTTATGTCGTTTGACATTTTTCGGCGGAGGAAGGTGAGCGTTAATGAGAGGAAGTTGGGTGTGAAAATCGGTAGCTCGGAGGGTGTTGAGTCGGGAGTGAAAAAGAGCTTGAATCGTTAGACAGTGAGGAGGGACTGTTGACGACTAGCAAGCGCGGCGAGTGGTTTTCTTGCCGAACGATTTGCAGGAGTCATGCGAGTTTGTTACACTAGCGGCGTGGTCATAAGCTTGTAAGAGGCCACAGTAACCTCAAGAGCGCACCTCATGATGACAATTATTGGCGAGCGTATCAACATGACGCGCAAAAGCATACGAGAAAAAGTGTGGGAGCGAGATGCAGCTTTTGTTACAGCGGAAGTGCAGAGGCAGGAGGCATGTGGTGCAACGCACATTGACATTAATGCGGGCGCGGACCCGGCGCGAGAAATTGAGGACATGCGTTGGTTGACAGAAGTAGTGAGTTCGGCAACCCAACTGCCATTGTCGTTTGATTCGGCGCGAGCGGAGGTGTTGCGCGCGGGGCTAGAACTGTGCAATCGTCCGGGAACGATTATTAATTCGACGACAGCGGAAAGTGCACGCTTAGCGGATACCTTGCCGCTGGTCAAGGAATTCAACACGGGGATCATTGCATTAACGATGGATGACGGAGGCATGGCGGAGACGATAGAGGATCGGCAGCGTATCATTGACGCGTTGTGCGCACGGATGCGCGAGGAGGGGATTGGGCTTGAGCGCGTGTACATTGATCCGCTGGTGCGGCCGGTCTCGACCAATCCTGAGCAAGCACTGATGACAATAGCTGGCGTACGCTACGTGAAGACGCGCTATCCGGAAGCGCACACGATGGTTGGATTGAGCAATGTATCATATGGCCTACCGAGTCGGATCCACGTGAACCGGGCCTTTTTTGCGTTGTTGGTGGAGGCAGGTTTAGATGGGGCGATCATCGATCCGACGGCGGAGGGGATGATGGGCATCATGTTAGCGACGCGGGCGTTGACGGGGCAGGACGAATTTTGTATGGAGTACATAGCCGCCGCGCGAGCGGGCAAGATTTAAAGCAGGAAGGAGGCGAGCATGGCAGCACAGATACTCGACGGAGTAGCGACGGCGCAACGTTTGCGAGCGGAGATGGCACGGGAGGTGGCCGCGTTACGCGAGCGTGGCGTCACGCCGGGACTAGGTTTTGTTCTTGTGGGCGAGAATCCTGCGTCGCAGGCCTATGTGCGCATGAAGAAAAAGGCGTGTGCTGAGATTGGAATCGTCTCTTATGATTACGAACTGCCCGCCACCACCACGCAAAACGAATTGCTGGCGTTAGTGCATAAACTGAATACAGATCCCGCGGTGGATGGGTTTATTGTGCAGTTGCCGCTCCCGCGGCACATCAACGAAGATGTGATTATTGCGGCGATTGATCCGCATAAGGATGTCGATTGTTTTCATCCGGTGAACGTGGGCAAGCTGTGCATCGGGGACACGGATGGATTCTTTCCCTGTACGCCGTATGGGGTGGTTGTGTTGTTGCAGGAGTATGGGATTGATCCGGCGGGGAAGCATGTGGTGATTATGGGGCGATCGAACATAGTGGGGAAGCCGTTGGCAAACTTGTTGGTTCAAAAGCGCGCGGGAGCGAATGCAACGGTGACAATTTGCCACACGGCGACAAGGAACATCGCTCAGTTTACGCGGCAGGCGGACATCGTTGTGGCAGCGATTGGCCGGCCGCGCACATTGACAGCGGAGATGATCCAGCCGGGGGCTGTGGTGGTGGACGTGGGTATCAACCGTGTGGAGGATGCCGCGGCAAAGGGTGGGTATCGTCTGGTGGGTGACGTGGATTTTGAGGGGGTGAAAGAGAAGGCGAGCTGGATCACGCCGGTCCCGGGCGGTGTGGGACCCATGACTATTGCGATGCTGTTGCGCAATGTGCTCAAAGCTGCGCAGCGACGCGTCGTGTAATGCGCCGCGCAAAGCAGATCGACGAGCATATCAACTTTACCCACAATAAGAAGGGGTACCAGTTTTGTCCTGTTGCGTAGCTCTTACAGGAAGTATCTGTGTTTGTTGGACAGCTGGAAACCTCATTGTGCGCGGGCAAGGGCGTCATGTATATTTCAGTTGATAGCAATTAGGACGCTCTGACAGATGTGATCGCTTCGCACGCTGGCTGAGCGTAGTATGCGAGTTTTTTGCCATTGTTACGAACGCACGCGAAGGATGTAGTTACTACACCCTGTGATGCGGCGCGAGGTAAGTTAGCGTACGCATCGCACTCCGCAAATGCGAGGGCACGACAAGACCAAAAGGCTTTATGGCAGTAAGTTTTCTTCTCCAGGAAGGGGCCGAGTGATCTTTAAGCGCGTACCGAGCTGGTTTGGCTGATACGTCTTAGACAATTTCACAGCGAGCACGGCGGGCCCGATTGCTTTGGCATTGATCATGTGCAGCTGCGTCTTCACCACGTAAGGAAGTACTGCGTTTGAAGCAATACACTCCTGATATGCGGTAACATAGTCGAACTGATTAGTGCGTTGCAAGGTCTTGCAGATCAAGACGTGGGCGATAGCGCCGCGAGTGCTGCATTTAATCTGTCCTTTTGGACTGTCAGTACCGATAGCAATCACGCCCGGGGCGGTGGCAGTTCCGCCGAAGCTGCCGTGATTCGTCTGCAGGCGTTTGAGCGCACCCACGGTAATCACAGAGTGAATGCTGCCAGCCAAAAGGTGCCCCCCTTTCTTCGCGTTTCCCTTGCTCGTGGAGATGTTCTGAATATGCACACCCACATTATCACCCGCGTTACTCACGACAATTTTCCCTACCTGCGCCATCCCGGAGAGCAGGATTTTCTTCGGGGCACCGCTGACGTACAAGTAGGGCAGTACACCAGCACCACCGGCTTGGCCACAACTCAAGTACAGGACACTCGGGCTGCCTTCGACGAACAGTGCAAATGCCTGTGCTGAGGTTCTGTGCCTCGGAAAGATCAGGTTAGCACTGGTACCTGCGTTACTGATTTGAACGATAACTGTCCCGGGAGGAACGCTTGGCACGCCACCGTAAGGCGCGGTCTTTAAAATCTCAGCAACGTGGTCGGTGATAACGTTGACGGAACCTGGTCCTTGATAGACAAGATCGGTTGAGGGAATTTCTCCTGCGATAGAGGATGTTGCTGCCGCCAGGGCAAGCAGGCCTATGTACATTACCAGATTGCGCGTGTTCATTAGGGTGCCGGCACACAGGATGAAAAACGGAGGACGTCAATACTTGCAGATCTTGTGCAGGTCATCGTCCTGGATACAACAAAGGCGTCCAGGCTCGTAGATTTCCGCGAATTCCCCGGTTTCATCGATCAACTTGATTAATTCGTTTTTCACTGCCCAGATTTGGGTACGATCATTTCCCTCGCAGTAGAAGTATTTACCCTGATTGAGTGAGTGAGGCGCACCGAGCACCGTGACTGGTGCTCCGACCGAAGAAAGGCGACGATCAAACACTTGGCACGAGTCGGTGTTGCCTATGTATGAGAGGAGCAACTTTCCCGCCATGAACCGAAACTGGAACACAGTATTTGCAGCGGTTCCGAGAATTGTTACGCCGGATGTGCTCAACACCACTGAGTAATACGTGTCGCCCATCTGGAGCAAGGCCCATGTGCCGTCACACGCACGCACAATGCAATTGGGTTTCCCGACGGCTTCTGGGAACGTCACGTCGATCTTTTTCGTACCCGTTTTGTCAAACATGCTCAAAGTGCAGCTGGTAATTTGCTGGTTTTCACGGGTGTACATACTGGCAACTGTATTGCCCTTGGTATCATGTTTAAAACTGTCATAATCGGTCAGATTCACAGTCCCAAGCACACCAGCGTGCAGCTGGAACACGATCGTGCACACGGCGAGTAACATGGCAGTTTGCTTCATGACGGTCAGCTCCTGTGTCAGGTTAATGAACTATGCCATTGATAATGACTACAGTATTTGTGTCACGTGTAAGAGTGCCAAGATTTTTAAGCGGTTCGCGTGAGACAATCAGGGAATCGAAGATACCACCTGTGGGGCCGTGGGCAAGTTTCTTCACACTGCCAAAGTAGGCTTCGGTAGGGTCAATGGTGGTACCATCAAAACCACCGGTTCCCGCGTCAGCGGCGCCGACGAGGGCTGATTTCACGATGCTGTTGCCCGCCTTGACCGACACAACATCGCCTGCGGGGAGTACTCCCCCAGTGGCAGGGTTCACCCCTGCACGTACAATACTACGAATGAGCGAGCCGCCGATGGGCACCTTGTTTTCGTCCGTGCCCGGCTTGAGCGCTACTTTTCCGATATGACCACTGGCGCGTATCCACACATTAGTAAGGTTGCCACCCGCGCAACTCACACTCCCGATAGATGCACCCTTGGCATCAAACCCAAAGGCGCGGACCTGCCCGTACCCGCCGGGGTAATAATGACCGGACAGGTCGCCCCCGTGTGTGCGCACAGCTTTGGTCACGGGGTTCTTGATTTTACCGCGCACGACACTGAGTTTCTTAATGGTGTGCGCGTCCGCCCCGCCGAGACAGCCAGCATAGACCGTAACACTACCCAGGACTGCGTTTGTAGGAAGAACGATGCGGCCGAGACTTCCACGCACCTTGACGCTAGTGAGAGGCTCCCGGGCGCGAATCTCGTCTAGCTGAGCAACTGCATGCAATGCATATTCGTTGGTCGCGTCAATTTCGCCGTACAGAGTGTCGTAGCCTATTCCGTTAAGTGTTTTTGCACGCTTGGCAGTGAGAGCCACTGTAGGTGCGCCGCTGATCTCCAAGACGCTCCCGTCCCAGTGATGAATTGTTCCTTTATACTTGAGAGCGATCAGATCGCCATCATCCGCGGGATCAAATACCCAATCTTCGTAGTACCCAAGCGCACCAGCGACGAGCTTGGGATGATGGGGATTTACCGGCGTCACGTGAATCATTACGTCCATTGAGGTGGCGCCGAAGCCATCCGAGGCGGTCAGACGAAGAAGGAAGTCGGTGCCGGCGTCGCCGCGTTGAGGGATCATGCTAAATTTGAGGTAATCCGAATTCACGCCCCAATTCTTGCCATCGCCCGCAGGCGTCAACACACCAGAGTAGGTTACCTCGTCACCGTCGTCGTCTTTGGCGTGCACAGTGAAGGACAGCACTTGCAGCTCACGCACTTCAAACCAGTTAGTTTTTGGATAATCGAAGACCGGTAAGGAATTCGCTTTCCACATCTGAACGCGGTTGTTCCCTGAGTCAGCACAGAAAACGAAATTCTGGTAGCGGGCCAGGTTATACGGGTAAGCGAACTGCCCTTCTGCCGGAGAGGGGGAGACGGCCCCGCCGATCACCGTGGTACCGAATTTGCCAATGATAAATCCGTTGGCGTCGGTAATCAGGTATTGGTTTTGAGACGAGTGGGCGCATGCAAAAAGTAAGAAACCATCGAAATCAATCAAGCCGCGAATACCGCGATACACATTGCCAGTAAATCCACCCACGTCGTTTGTGGAAGGATCTTGCGGGATGTTCCAGTCATCTTTGTACCACAGGTTACTGTACTCGAGCATGATGAACCGGTTGCACCCATTGGCGCCTTTCAGGCGCCGGGCATTGATATAATCGCTGGAGCTTGAGCGTCCCACTTCTGTAATGTACACGTTCGATCCGATAACAATCACGTCGTAGGGTCCCCAAATCTCGTTGAGCTTCTTTGCAAGACCATCGGCTGGATAATTGACGATGTTGCTCACGGCGCGCAGATATTCCCAACCGTTACTGCTCAAGGTGTATTCAACCACGCGGTTGTTACCGAAGTCCGCTATTAGCGCGTTGAAGATCACATTTGTCACAAAGTTCGTCACGCCATCGGAAACGACAGTCGCCAGGTTAGTGAATACGACGGTACCAATCCCGGTGGGGTAGCGGAACTGGCCTGGCCCGCTGCCGAAAGAACCAAACGCACCGAGCGGTTGACCATTTTGATCGGTAATTTTGATACAGCTGTTAGAACAGTCCACAATTAACAGCTCGCCTGCAGGGCCAAAGCTTGCATCGGTAGGGAAGCGAAACTGATTTGATCCGGAGCCGGTACTGCCCCACTCATGCACGTAATGCAAGTGCCAAATGTTAGATGGTTCAGGGGTAAGAACGACGGTGCGATGATAGCCAAGTTTCACCACACGATCATTGCCCGTATCAATGACAAAGGCGTTGCTGACCGTACACAGCACACTTTGTGGATGGTTGAAAGCATTTGAGCCCGTGCCACCATCGAAGGCGTCAGTTGCATTCCAATATAGCGAGGTGCCGTAACAAGTGATGTAAATAAAATTCGTCCAGTCACCTTCTTTCGCGCGCGCGTACAACGACAGTGCAAAAATCACAAGCCAACAGTGCTTTTTGCTCATACGCACCTCCTTTTAGAAGACACCTGAACGGTCACAACCACGGCATGACAACTTTTTCCAGCAGTCTCATACAAGCACTGGGGGACAAAGCACAGTTCTGATTGCTCGTTAGAATGGCTATGTCTTCCTCGCGCCGCACTGCATTAGTCTATCATTTTCTTGATTCGTTCGCAAATCGTTACGAGCACGTGATAGGGTGAACAGAAGCATGAGCACAAGAGACGGGCAGCTGTCTTTTTTGGAAGTCCATGGGGAGAATATCACGCGCCGACACGGAGCAAACGTGCGAGCGATGATGGATTATTTCAGAGCCTTAATATCTGGCATGCTCTCTTCGGTCCGTGCAGGTGGCTGCATGGTCGTCCGAAAGTTTACAAGGAGTTCAACTCGGCTCGCAAGCGTTGGTGTGCCTCAGTGCAGGTGGTGAATTCTTTCCAGCGTCGTGGAGAGCAACGCACCTTACCTGCTTACCCTCTAGTAGCATGCCTGCGACTGACGTGCATGCTCAGGCTGAGGTGTAGTATTGGCTGGTGCATGAAGAGTCACAACGGCTTGTAACCACACCGTGGGTCTCTGGTACGCTGTTTGCGGTTGCGCCAGCGAGGAGGGATAGTCATAACGAACCTCATAGGAACACTAGAGTGGAATCGTACGGTGCTGGACAACGCAGGAGAAAACTGTGGCAGTCACGTGGCTGCAAGGATGACTCTTGCATAATTCGGTGTGAGCGCTGTGAGAGTGTAACTTTTGCGGCGTGTGCCCTGCAGATGGACGACGTAAGTTGCACACTGAGTACCTAGATAACGTTACGCAGTTGACATTGCACGCGCGACGGATGTATAATGCGAAACCGTATCGTACACTTATTTGTAGCCCTGTAGTGAGGCCAAGATGAGGAAGTTTCTTTTACTGGTACTGATGGTGAATGTGCTTAACTGCTATGCCATGATTGCCACGGGCAGAGTCGCCTTTGTGCATGGTGGCGACACACTGCGGGTCATGGTTCCTAGGGTAGCTGCTAATTACGGAGACGCGGTGCTGGCGAGCACACGTGAAACGTCACTTGCTGGCCGTCGCGCCGTGGTGCACACCTTTGTGAACGAGCAATCCACGCGTCACATTGTGATGATTGTCTACCCCGAGGATGGCATTACCAATGTCTACACCTTTATTACAGTGAAGCTACCAGGTGGGCCAACCGCAGGCCCCAACGACCCGCAGGGGCAGGTGGCGCAAGAGTATCTGGCGAGAAAACTGCAAGGACATGAGGTGCTGCTTGAAGCCGCCACGTCTGCCGCGGATGGTACACTGGAAGGGAGCGTGAGGGTGATAAAAGACAAAAAACGCGCCGGTTTGGTTGCGCAGTATCAGCGAACGAAAATCTATCATCGCGCTAAAGAAGCGGGTCCGCCATCACCGCCCACTGGTTACTCGTATCAGCTGACTAGTGACTCGCTCATCGTCAAGGGCAAGTCACGCGTTAAGCTTTTTGAAGCCATGGGTACCGCTACCAGCCAGTGACGCTGGGACGGACGTGTGGTCTGAGACAACATTACGCGTACTCCAATGGGGCGCAGCTGAGAAACCTAACCGGCGCATACACATCGTTGCGGGGCCGGTGAACTGTGTGTTTGAACCGGCAACGGCTTTCCTGCGTCAGATTTGCTACGACAGTACGGAGTTAGTACATGGTGTCTACGCTGCTGTGCGGGGCCCACATTGGGAAACGATTTCTCCCCACGTCGAAAAATTCGCAGTGCGCTATAGTGAGGGGGCGACGATGATCTCGTTTCATGTGGTTTGTAAAGCCCTACCAATATGGCTCGAGTGGGACGGAAAGGTGGTCGCCAGTCACGCCGGTACAATCACTTTCTCGTTTGATGGTGTGGCGCGTTCCACGTTCCTGCGCAACCGGATCGGACTGTGCGTGTTACACCCTGACACTTGTGCTGGCCTGCCATGTGTGATCGAGCATAGCGACGGCTCTGTAACGCACACCATGTTTCCGTATTTGATTTCACCTCACCAACCGTTCCTCAATGTGCGTGCCATTTCGTACCGAACGAAGGATGGGGTTGAAACACGCATAGCTTGTGAGGGAGATGTTTTTGAAACTGAGGATCAGCGTAACTGGACGGATGCTTCATTCAAGACATACTGCACACCGCTGGCGTCACCTTCGCCTGTCAGAGTGACAGAGGGCACTCGTATTCGTCAATCCGTGACCATTATGGTGCGTGCCCGAGACAACAAAAGGGTCTCCCGTCCGCAGAAGCTTTCCGACGCAGTCGTTTGCGAGATTACACAGCGACCCAGGCCGCGCCCCGAGATTGGCTTTGGTGTGCCCTGGGAGAATGCGCAATTCAACGATGTCACCTGTGCACGATTGCAGGCACTCAAGCCAGCACATTTGCGCACGGAATTGCACCTTAGCGATAAAAACTGGCGAAAAGACTGGACACACGCGCTCAACGCCGCGCAGACGCTTGCAACACTACTTGAAGTAGCGCTCGTTGTACCGTCGTCATTGGACGATTTAGAAGAGTTTGCCGCCGAGTGGAAGGATAACATCTCGCTGGTCGCACGCTGCTTTGTGCTGGGCGAGGGTCGCACAGTGTTATCACGTGAGGTTTTTTCTCGTGCTGCGGACTATCTACGCTCACGCATCGCACAGGCATTGATTGGGGCCGGTACAAATCGCTACTTCACCGAGTTAAACCGCTCTCGCCCCCCCTTGGAAGGTGTTGACGCTATTACGTATTCATGTAACCCACAAGTGCACACTTTTGACAATGCTTCCATCGCGGAAACACCTGCTGGCCAAGCATGGACGGTGCGCACCGCACGGTCCTTTTGTGGAGTCCTACCGATTTTTGTGTCTCCCATCACTCTCAGGCCGCGCCCCGCTCGACACGCCTTCGAGACAAACGAGTACCCACCCGCCTGGGCAGATGTGCGCCAAGCCTCGCTCTTTGCGGTCGGTTTTGCGTTGAGCAGCCTTACTCACCTTGCTGCTGCAGGTGTTGCTGGCATCACCCTGTTCGATATTGTAGGTTGGAACGGCATAATGGATGGCGTTTATGGTGGATGGCTATCTCATCTATGCGGGCAGCATGGAGTGTATCCGCTGTACCACCTGTGCGCGGATCTTGCGGAGAATGCGTGTGCCACGTGGCTTGAGGCAGATGTGAGTGAGCCAATACGACTCGCTGCACTGGCACTCACAAACCACCGTCGCACCGTCTTGTTACTGAGTAATCTAACTGCGGATGAGCTCGCTATAGCGGTGCGTGTGCCAGGTACATATGCTCACGCACGACGCTTGGACGCTTCAACGTTGCCTCAAGCGCTACTGAGCCCTGAAAATTTCCGCGCAGGTTACACGGACGTTTTCACGCCACATGACGGCAGAGTTGAGTTAGTTCTCCAATCCAACGCCTACCTGCGCCTTGACACGTACACACAGGAGCCACTCCTTCCGAATTAAAATGCTCGGATGCTGGCTCGACAGGCCTTATCAGCCAGTCTAGCCGGTCCGCTTGCTCATGACTGGATTTGCACCCTACTCTTTCAACCCATCATGGTCAGAATTGTCTTGTGCGCTCTGCACTCCCGCTCATGCTCGTTCGATTTCCTTTCTCATTTGTTTCCATCATGGCATTTGGCTATAATGAGACAAACGTGCCGGCTTGTGATTCAGTTGTGTGTAATGTGGCATGCGGGAGCAGGGGATGAAAAATACTTACGGTTTTGTGCGTGTGGCGGCGGGCGTGCCTCGTGTTCGCGTGGCCGACCCCGAATTTAATGCCAACGAAGCGATCGCACTCGCGCGCGCCGCTGACGTGGCGGGTGCCCATCTCCTCGTTCTACCTGAATGCGCTCTCACCGGTTATACTGGAAACGATCTTTTTCAACAGCGTGCCCTTTTGGACGCCGTTTGCGCTGCCCTCCGACGTGTCTGTGAACAGACCGCTGACTGCAACCTTCTCGTTATCGTTGGCTTACCCCTGGCGAGCGAAAACCAGCTTTTTAATTGCGCAGCTATGCTCTGCCACGGTGAGATCCTCGGTGTCGTCCCAAAGACATTTATCCCCGGCTACAAGGAATACTACGAACAGCGCTGGTTTACCTCTGCTGCAGATGCTCTGGCCGATACTATCGTTCTAAACGGCTCACCTGTCCCGTTTGGCGCCGACCTCTTATTTCGCGCTGAAGGCAATGCTTCCTTTACTGTTGGAGTGGAACTTTGCGAAGATTTGTGGAGCCCGATCCCACCAAGTTCCATGCAGGCACTTGCAGGTGCCACCATCCTGTGCAACCTGTCAGCTAGCAACGAACTGGTTGGGAAAGCAGAGTATCGCGCTCAGCTTGTCCGCCAGCAATCGGCCCGCTGCATCGCTGGCTACGTCTACGCTTCCGCAGGTGTAGGCGAGTCCACTACCGACGTTGTCTTTAGTGGCCACGCCATGATTGCCGAGAATGGTATCATCCTCGCCGAAAATCCTCGCTTCGAACGCGACCCTGTGCTCCTCATAACCGACCTCGATCTCGGCCGGCTCCTCCACGACCGCCGTACCACCACAAGCTTTAGTACCGCCGCCGCAGAACATGCCCCTTCCTGCCGCACGATCGACTTCACTCTTGAACAGCCCCGCTGGCATACGCCACTCCGTCGGCCAATTCCTACCCATCCATTTGTGCCCGCCGACTCCGCCGAGCGCACTCAGCGCTGCAAAGAAATTTTCTCCATCCAGACCGCCGCCCTTGCGAAACGCCTTGAACATTGTCAGATCCAGCGCGTCGTCCTCGGTGTTTCCGGTGGCCTCGATTCTACTTTGGCCCTCCTCGTTGCGGTCCATACCTTTGATCTGCTCCGCTATGCCCGCAGTGGCATTTACGCGCTCAGCATGCCCGGCTTCGGCACCTCAGAGCGCACTCGCGACAACGTGCGTTCCCTCTGTAAAACTCTCGGCGTTACGCTTGAAGAGCTCGATATCCGCCCGCTGTGTGCGCAAATCTTCTCCGACCTCAAGCACAGCCCTGAGCACCATGACGTCACTTACGAAAACGTCCAAGCACGTGCCCGGACCCTCCTCCTCCTAAATCGCGCTAATCAGCTTGGCGCTCTTCAGCTCGGCACCGGTGATCTTTCCGAGCTCGCTCTCGGCTGGTGCACTTATGGTGGTGACCACCTCGCTATGTACAACATTAATTGCGGTGTCCCCAAAACCTTGGTTCGCTACCTCGTCGCCTGGGTCGCCGATACGCATTGTGATCCCCAAGCGCGCCAGGCCCTCACCGATATCCTCGCTACACCTATCTCACCAGAGCTCCTCCCACCAACGCCGGACGGAACCATCGCCCAAAAAACCGAAGAAATGATTGGCCCGTACGAACTGCACGATTTTTTCCTTTACCACACCGTGCGTTGCGGCGCTCCACCTCGTGTCATTTACCTCCTTGCAACTCAGGCCTTCCAGCATCAGTACCCTCCCAGTGCCATTCTCCGCTGGCTCCGCGTCTTCTACACACGGTTCTTCGCCAACCAATTCAAACGCTCGTGTGTCCCCGACGGTCCTAAAGTAGGCTCCGTCAGCCTCTCGCCACGCGGTGACTGGCGTATGCCCAGTGATGCTTCTCCCGCCACCTGGCTTGCAGAACTTGACGAGCTCCAGCGTCACTCATGATACCTGCCAGCCCTCCATCCACATCTCTTCCATTCCGTTTTAGTTGCATCCAGGTTGAGGCAGTCCTCGCCCGCGCACCCACTCTTCCATACGCGGCTCTGCCTGACGACCACTTTCCTTCACCTTTACTCACAAAGCGCCTTATCAATGCACTTTCTCGACCTTGTGCGGCAACGCCAGAGCTGTCGCGCATTCACTAATCGTCCTGTACCACGCGATCTTCTTGAACACTGTTGCGAAGCCGCTCGTCTCGCACCGTCCGCCTGCAATTCTCAACCATGGTTTTTTCACATCGTCGAAGACCCCACTCTCCGACAGCGCCTCGCTGACGCTGCGTTCTCAGGGCCTTTTTCCATGTGCGCCTTCGCCAAAACAGCGCCTGTCCTGGTCGTTATCGAGACACTGCGACCGGCACTCCCCGCCCGTCTTGGCGGCTGGGTGCGCGGCGTGTACTACCCCGCCATCGATGTCGGCATCGCTGTAGAACACTTCGTACTCCAAGCCACAGAAGAAGGTCTTGCGACCCTATGGCTCGGCTGGTTCAACGCGCGTGCTGTTCGGAGCGTTCTGGGCCTCCCTCGCTCCGCTCGTCTTGATGTCATGCTCGCCGTTGGATATCCCGCCGAACGCACCCTTCGTGAAAAGCTGCGGAAGCCGCTTGAGCAGATACGCCGTTACCTCTAGTGCCCTTGCCTGGCCTCAGTTCGCTGGTGCTCTCTAGAACGCCTTATTTGAGCGGAAACACCGCTCTAATATCACCTCGCTTCTACTGTCTGGCGGTTGGAAATTGCGTCCTCGTGTGAACCCACGGAGTGGTAACGATAACCTTTCTTCGGCATTTTATAAAATTGTGATTGGATTTTGCAATAGTGCAATCTGCACGACTTCTCATTGCAGAATCGCGAAAAAAAGTGCGCTTGTGAAGTGTGGGGCAGCTACGCTAGTTTGAAATATGATATTGATAACAAAGAACTTAAAAAGCAATCGCGGCTTTTTCCAGCTAGTGGCATAATAATTGCTGATTTTCTTTATCACATTGCGGAAATACGTGAATGTAACCTGTTTCATCGCAGTAAGCTGGGCGGTCGTGACGCTGGTCACCACCGCGTTCGCAGTAGACGCTTCTCAATTCAATCTCCGTCTCTCTCGCTATGGCTTCACTGCTGCGGCAGGTTATCCTCCGCGTGGCTTTCACCGCGCGACTGGCTGGTCCCTCGGTATTCCCGTCGCTGGGCTCGCCCGCCATGACGCGGGCAACGATGTACTTTATGCTGGCCTGTGGTACGTTTTGTTTTTTGCCCTGCCGCCACCTGCGCCTAACATTACGTTCCCGATAGCTGTTCTCTCCGGCAAAACTGGTTCATACTCTACCCTTGACTACACGCTGCACATGGTTGGTACTAAGCCACCCACTGTGCCTTATCCCTACCATGCCTACACGATTGCGTTCACTAATGGAATCCGCTGTGAGCACTCTTTTATCGCACAGTTACCCGACAATAGTCAATGGTCACTCGACGTTCCTCTTAGTGAAGGCGAGGAGATAGAACTGGCGCTGGTATGTAGTAATGTCTTTGGCGAGTCCGCTGCCCCAACGGTGTTGATGATTTCGCAAATTCCCGAGTCGCTTCCGCTAGCCGGCGTTGTGTGCCTTGCGCTCACATCCTTTCGGCGAGGAAGGTTACTTTGAAGCATACCATGCTTGTTTTTGTAATAGTTCCGGTTACTCTTGCCGCCGCATATGCTGGCGTGCTACGCGCTGTCACGCAGATGTACACCCTGGTTAATTATCAAGGAATCGTTGAAATTGAAGGCGGCGCCTACACCGGCGATGGCTACTTCAAATTTGCCTTTAGCGATGCTAGCGGCGTCTCCAATCTCTGGGCTAACGACTCACAACCTGTGGGGGAGCCGCAAGAAGCTATCATGCTGTCTCTCACCAACGGTTTCTTCACCATAGCACTTGGCAACCCGACCCTCATGCACCCACTGCCACGCAATGTGTTCGTTCCTGGCACGGACGTGTGGCTTACGGTGTGGTTTTCTTTCATCCAAACTGGTACCTATGCCCAGCTCGGCCCACGCCAGCGCGTGTTGCCTGTGCCCACCGCCGTCAACGCAGACATGCTTGACGGCTTCGACTACGAAACCGTGGTGGCCAACGCCACGAACGTGGCCCTCTCCTCGGCGGTTACCACATTTACTAACATGTTCTTGCTCAAAGCCGGCGACACCTGTACCGGCCAGTTGCGCATTTCCAACGTCATTGTCGACACAACCTTGGATGTCACCGGCGGCGATGTCTCAATCGCTCCCGGCCAGCGCGTCTATCTCGACGGCCGTGACGGGAATACATACATCACCCGTAACAATGACGGTACTGTCAGTATTTACAAAGGCAACCAACCCATTCTCGTCATCGAGTAACCAGAACCCTGGAGACGAAACATGAAAACCACACAACTCCTTCTGACCGCTGCGTGCTTAGTTGTCTTGTGCATCGCGCCCGCGCACGCGATCAAATTCTATCAGGACATCAATATGCAGGGCGCTAACCTCATCAACGCCGGCGGCAACAAGATCACTAACCTCGCCCCCGGTACAGCTGACTGGGACGCTGTGAACGTCAGTCAGTTGACCAATGCGGCTGGCAACATCTACTCTACCATCAACAACCTTTCAAACTACATTGGCAACGTCATGATTACCAACGTCGCCA
This sequence comes from bacterium, assembly GCA_026417575.1. Lineage (GTDB taxonomy): Bacteria > Auribacterota > UBA3054 > UBA3054 > JAPLST01 > JAOACZ01. The sequence continues at coordinate 35,371 of JAOACZ010000007.1, forward strand.
ACTACAACTACCTCACCAGCCAGGTGAACGATACCTACGTCAATGTAGATGGGGACACCATGACCGGTCCGTTGACCATCAACAACAACCTGATCGTCAACGGAGAAATCTTTGCCGTGACGTCCACGTTTGTGAACATCGTGGTCAGCAACTCTGCGTTGATAGCCACGAATTTGTCCCTTCAAGGCATTCTTGACATGGGTGGCAATCAAATTACGAATCTCGCGCCCGGTACCAGCGGCATGGACGCTGTTAACTACAATCAATTATCTAACGCGATCGCAAACGCGGGTGGCAACCTTGTCGCGGCAACCAACGCAGTCGTTAACCAACTCATTATTTACGTGGACGCAGCAACGAACGCAGTCGGTCAAACCTGGGACGACCGCTGGGTCAATACAAGTGGCGATGACATGACCGGTATCCTCGGTATGGGCGGTAACCGGATTACCAACTTAGCACCTGGTGTCGCTGGCACTGACGCTGTCAACCTCAACCAATTGACCAACGCCACAAGCAACGCAAACGCCAACCTCAATGCCTTGTCCAACTACATCGCCAATGTGATGATTACTAACGTCGCCAACTACAACTACCTCACCAACCAGGTAAATGATACCTACGTTAACGTGAGCGGCGACGATATGACCGGTGTGCTTGGTATGGGAGGCAACCAGATCACCAACCTTGCACCGGCTACCCGCGGTGACATGGCCGTCAATTACACGCAATTAACGAACGCGATGCAGCAGACCCAAAACGCCGTTGACTTGCAGAAAGCCTATGAAAATGGCAATACCATCACCACGTCGGCCGGCGAAGGTAATGTCAATATCGCCGGCACGCAAGCCCTTAACGTGACAGCAGCTGGCGGCATCAATGTCAACGGGGGCAATCTGAAGGTCAGTGGCTCGACCACGCACGGGATCCATCTTGATGGCGCCACTGGCAACGAAGCGATTCGCTTGAATAGCAATGGCAAAATTGTCATCTACAGCGGTGGCTCCATTGCCATGGAATTTGAATAAGCTGCAATGTAACTGCACTTGCTCTTGCTTTACAGGTGAGACGTGATGAGGACTTTGTCGAACCATACGTGCATAGCGTTGACGACACTTCTGGTGGGATCAGCTCTTGCTGCTGATACGCTTAGAATTCATCGTCACACCGACTTCACGCAAAAAACAGTCAGCAACGTCTCGGTGATGGTCACCGTCACAGGACTCGTCACATTCGTCCCTGAGGCTAGCGACAGCATGCCGGTGCCGTACTGGCAGCTCACCAACTATGTCGCTGCCGCAACAAACGCCATCTCCCTGCTGCCCGGGCCCACAGGCCCAACAGGCCCGACCGGCCCGGGCGGCGGGGCCCCCGGCCCGACAGGACCCACGGGACCTACTGGGCCTACAGGCCCGACAGGCCCCCCTGGTCCCCAAGCTGACCTGATGATCATCTCTAATCAGTTTCTCCTCCTCTCCGGCGCCAACTACATGCTTGGCCCGCTCAACGCCGGCAATCTCCGTATCACAAACGTCTCCGACCCGGTTTGGTTTAACGATGCCGCCACCAAACGCTACGTTGACAACTTAACCAACGCCCTCACTCTGCAGATCGGTGCCGCCACCAATTACCTCACCTACCTCACGACCAATCTCTATGATTGCCTCAAGGTACGCGCGTATCGGACTGCCAATCAATCAATCCCCAACTCGACGTGGACGAAAGTAAGCTTTAATGCGGAAGAATATGACACCCAAGGTGTCTTTGACACAACAACGGCCCGTTTCGCACCTACCAACCGCCCGGGCTTCTACCAGGTAATCAGTTCTGTACGCTTCGCTGGCAGCTCCCAAGGCGATGTGCGCGAAGTCGCCATTTACAAAACCGGAGTTCTGCACTCGTACGGTACAACCGCTGCTGTTGCCGGACCCGGTCTGCGCACGGCCCAAATTGCCGACGTCGTTGAGTTGGGAACCAATGACTATGTAGAAATCTTTTGCTACCAAGATTCCAACGGTGCCCTCAATATCCTTGGCGGGCGATCCAATTCGTACGTGGTAATCTACCGTATCAACTAAGCCCAGTTTGCGCTCTCCACCTCTCGCTTCGCTTGCCTTTGTTCACTCTTGTGAGTATACTATGGTATGCTCACACTCCCCAACCTTCTCACCATCCTGCGTGCGCTGTTAATCCCTCCAGCGCTGATTTGCGTCCTCGTAGATCCACCACGCCTTTATCTCCCTGGGCTGATCATCCTCTGGGTCACGCTGCTTACTGACGTGTTGGATGGCAAGCTCGCTTTTCGCCTCAACCAACGCTCAGCCTTCGGGGCGCTCTTTGATGCGCTCACAGACAAGATATTAATCCACGCCCTATTGGTTGCTTTCCTCGTGCGCGGCGCCTTCCCTGCTTGGCTTGTGCTCGCCATGTTCATCCGCGATATGTTTACAGACGGTCTACGTAATTTTGTGGCCGGCCGCGGCGTAGTGATGAAAGCATTTATCTGGGGTAAAATGAAGTTCGGCTTTCAATTTGCTGCGCTCAATGCCGCTTTCCTCAGCGATCTCATCTCCGTGCCGTGGCTCCGTCCCCTCGGAGCGGTGTTGCTGGGGGTTGCCTTTGCCATCAGTCTGCCGGGCACCTTTGTCGTGATCCACGCTTGCGCACAGCTTGCCAGCCCGCCATCATCAGAAGCGTCCCCGCTGACTCAGGCACCACCCCATACAACGTCACCACGCTGTAGCCCGGAAGGGTGAGCCGCACCTGCCCCTTGCCGCACCGACGTCCGCTTGCCGCGCGAAGTTCTCTGTGCTCGACGTCCGATACACCTGATACACCGTCGCTGGCGGCATTATCGGCGCTTGAATGATTACTTGTTCTCGCGTCGGCCGCATATTGACGAGCACCACAGTTACACTCCCCTCATCGGCATGCACAAACGCGCTCGTGTTCAAACTGTGTATGTGCCATACTCACCCGCCCCGCTGGTCGAGCGAAGCCCGTTTTCAAACACTGCCTTGATCCGCCGCGCCCCGGCCGTACGTACAGTGCAAAGTGCTTGTACGCGCAATATTTCGTACTCTTATGCGGACTATTCGCATTGCTCTTTCCAAGCAAAATGTGTTCCTGCTCCGTGCTGATCGTGTCGATCATTTGCCAGTACGAATACGCACTCACATGTGCGTGGACCAGCGCATTGTGGATCTTCTGTGCTAGCGCGATCGCCTCATTGCATGGTGTCCCACACTTCCAGTAAACCACGCCCCCTACCCGCCACATTCCAAAAACCAAATCAGTTTGCTGTCGTTCGTCACCCCACGCGCGTACAACCACGACGCCCAATTTTCTGGTATACTCTATTTCCCCCCGCAGCAGGCAGCTAAATTTCGTCCCACATTCGAATCCGTGCCCATGGATCCATGCGATCCGTAAAAGTCCAACCTATCAATCAAGTCAGCATCACCTAGCTGTTTCACCGCTTCAATGTATCTCATCTGCTGGTTTAGCTACCACGGATTGACAGGCGTGTCTGTCACCCCCGCACAGTGCGCCCTTTACTTTTTGCCTTCACCCTGTACATTTTAAATGCGTCCCTCATCGCTTTTAGCGCGTGTGCATACTGCCACCGTTGTCCTCTCGCCTCAGGTGCGTTGGTTGTCCCTGGCCCGCGCTCGTACATGAGGCTGTCAAGCGGATTCTCAAAACAAACCTCATTTTGCACGCTGATCGCGTGGAGAGGTATGCCAAAATGCTGTTCAAATCCTTCACCCACGCTGCCATGTAGTGCCCAAACTGGGCGAGATTGGTGCTGTCCTGCAACAAGCTCCCGCCAATGCCCCCCATGTCGCACTTGCCAACCACAGCGTCGGCCTGGGCGCGCTCAGATCGCGCACATGGTACTGCATCATTCCCGTCAGGGCTTTCATCCAATGAGGAGGCGACCACACTGAACCAACAACTCTTACCCCTTTCGTCTGCAGCGCGTTCGCCAGCAACCACGCGGCAAAGCCTGTAAACCCGAGCACTGCAGAGCGATTGAATTTGGACAACCCAATGTTTCTCTGCGGATTCTCCGACAACCACACCGGCGTCGCGTAATTTGCCTTGGAGTGCACTAAAACATTTTCGTCATTGCCACCGGCAGGATGGTGCCCCCCAATTCCGGTACGTCTCCCGCCACGAGGTCTGATAATAGGGCGTGCTTTGCAAGGTCCACCTAATCAAGCACGTGCCCCAGCCCTCGATCATTCAATATCGCACGTTTTGGTCAAGTGTTAACATGGCCGCGACACCCGCAATGCTGCCCAACTCACTGCCGCCACCACCGCTATTCAAGACACATGAGGATCATCGCCGTCCCCTTCCTCCCCGTTCCGCGTGCCCTCCGAAAATGGACCCGTAGCGCTTCAGATTCAGCGCTTCGACAAACGCGCTCACCTTGGTAAACGTGCTGCACGGGTCCGTCGTTTCATCCAAGCAATCCCCATCCAGTACCAAAAGCGGTATCCCAAGAGCTTGCAACTCCTCGCGTAGGTGTTTGATAAAGCTGCTGTCCGCCATCGAGCAGCGCCCAAACATGTGGTTGTAGAGGATACACCCATTCAAATGCGCATTGTGCGCATCGTCACAAATGTGCTTGACGCGCAATTGTGGGTCGAGAAATCCCACTGTCAGCAGCTTGCGTGCCAGACTCCGATACGGATCATTCGGGTCCAATGCGTCCCAGCCGACAAAATTCACTTCTTCAAACACAATCGGTGCATTGCACGTAAGCTCGATAAAGTCCAAAAGGCGCGTCCCATAAAATGGCGGCAAGTGGAGCCACAGCAGGCGGTGAGTATCATGTATTCCCACTTCATGTTCAATATCCTCTTTCCGCTCAAGCAGCTCTTCATACAACGTCTTTTGCAGCTGCACCATTTCTGCCTTCCCCCACAGCTGCGAAAAAATGTTGGCAAACAATATTGCCTCCGCACCGCGGAGGAGCGGCGGGCTTGTGTAGCGCAACTGATTCACTTTGAGCGCCCATTCTCGCGCCTCATTTGAACGTTCACATACCTCCCGCAGCCGGCCCATGTCCATCCGCAGTCCCAACGCCCGCTCCATTCGCCGCACGCTCTCCTCCAACCCTTCCGCAATGTGCTCAATGGCGTTCTCGTCGTGATGGAACGGTGTGTGCAGCGTGTAACAGCGCTCCTTGATCCCGTGCGTCCGGACTAAATCGGCAAAAATGCGTTCGCCTTGCTGACATGGCTCCGTAGTCGTTACCGCAAAATCTGCTCGAGGCAAGTACTCGTCCCCCTCCAGCACGCGCAAAAACGAACAGGTTTCTGCCGAAAAACCCTTACATGCCGCGCGATCAAAAAAGTAGCGCAATTTCTTCTGATTGCGCCCACGGAGCGCCGCGTAGGTCTCCAACGTTAACATTCGCACACCTAGTGCATTGAGAATCTCCGCCGGAAAAAACAGATTCCGCCACACAAGCGGCGCCCCATCACGCGTCAAAAATTCGCTCCGGGTCAGTTGTGTGCGCAACGCCACCGCTTTGCTCATCCCCGCGCGGTGGATCAGTCGCTCGAACAACTTGATAACCTCGCGCCGGAGCCCCTCGTCTGTCACCGCTTCACGAATCTGCTGAAAATCGGGGATGCCCAATTTTGTCTTCCCGTCCGCCGTCCGTCGCGTGGTTAATTTGTCCTTCAACTTCATCACTTCACGTTTGAGCCCTTGATCATTGATCGCTTCTACCACCTCATGAAATTCAGGAAGGCTGATGCGAAAACGCGCCCGCTGATCAAAAACCCTGGGCACGTACCAGCCGCCACGCAACGTCTTCCCCTCCACATACTCGCGCGCCAAACACGCCGCCCCCAACGCCCCCATCACTTGGTGAAACTCAGGTACAACAATTGTGTTTCCAGTAATCTCATGTAAGTAGTACACCACAGCCCGATTTGCCGCTACCCCGCCCTGAAACACAATGTCGCCCTTATAATTCAAGAATAACTCTCCCACCCCGGACATTACTGTCCGTGCTTGCGCCCGACATGCGGCCGCAATGACATCGCCTATCGGATAACGATTCTTAAACTTGTTCACCGATGTCGCGCTCAACACCGCGCAAATGGACGATACCTCCAACTCCGAATCGTAATTCACCCGCTCCGCCATTTCTTCTACAGGAATGTTCAGCTTCGCTGCCACACTGTCCAAGAACGCCCCCGTCCCCGCCGCACATATCCCACTCATCTTTGATTGCCACATCCCCATCCCTTCGTGATACAGCATCGCCTTGCTATCCTGGCCGCCGACATCCAAAATCGCTTTGCACTCCGGGTAATAATGCCGCGCTCCCGCCACGTGCGCCGAGACTTCACTCACATAGGCATCATAGCGCACAAAGCGATGCAATTCATCCACAATTTGGCTTCCCGTCACCACCGTGCCCAAAACGGCCTCCTCGCGCACGCCACTCGCGGCGAGAAAATCATGAATAATTTTCCCGATCGCCCCTAAGTTGCATGCCCCGCATCGATGACACAACCCTGTACAACTTAATTGCGCATCTGGGAGCGGTTTCGTGCGCCGATATAACGTGTGATGGACTTTCCCGCGTGCGGTCAGCAGAACCGCTTTCAGCGTCGTCGAGCCAATATCAATTCCAAGATAATACTGTTTCTCCATGCGCTAATTCTATCCTTTCCGTTCCTGAATGTCAAATACCTGCTGCCGCGCGCGTACCGTGAAGACCGCAACGTACCTGCCTTGCCGCCTGCATGTGCAAAACGAGTCGTCCCCTTGCTCGCATTTCCCATTCGCTGTGCCCCGTTTCTGCGCTCATCGCTTCCGCCCACGCAGCACCCCGTGCGCGTTCTCAGCGAAGATGCTGCCCTGCTAAAACAATCCCACAACCCGCCCTTGCTCGTCAATATCCACTTTCGTACCTGCTGGTACACTTGGCAACCCCGGCATCGTACTGATCTCCCCCGTCAACGCATACACAAAGCCTGCCCCCGCAGCCACGCGCACCTCCCGCACCGGCACGACGAACCCGCTTGGGCGTCCCTTCAACCCTGGATCATGCGACAAAGACAACTGAGTCTTCGCCACACACACTGGCAACCTGCCAAACCCATGCCGCTCGATCCACTCAATCTGCTTCCGCGCCGCTGACGCAATCTCGATCCCCCGCGCGCCATACATCCGTGTCGCAATAATTTCAATTTTCTCCGCAATGGAACAATCCAAATCATACAAGTAGCGAAATGCCGAAGGTTTCTCAGCAGCTCGTACCACCGCTTCTGCCAAAGCCGCTCCCCCCTCGCCCCCACGCGCATGCACTTCTGCTACCACTGCGTCCTCCGCACCCGCGGCAATCGCCCGTTCCCGAATTAGTTCTAACTCCCGCTCTGTGTCCGTCGTAAATCGATTGATCGCCACCACCACCGGCACACCAAACTGCCGCGCGTTCTCAACCTGCTTCTCCAAGTTGCACATCCCACGCGCCAGCGCCTCTAGATTCTCTTCCACAAGACCCTTGTCCAGCGGCTTCCCCGCCACCACCGTGAACAACCCGGAATGCATTTTCAGCGCCCGTACGGTCGCCACCATACATACCACATCCGGCCGCAGCCCGGAATACCGACATTTAATGTTCATGAATTTTTCCATCCCACAATCCGCACCAAACCCACTCTCCGTCACCACGTAATCCCCCAGCTTTACCGCCAGTTGGTCAGCAAGAATCGAACTGTTCCCGTGGGCAATATTCGCAAACGGCCCGGTGTGCACAAAACACAACGTCCCTTCCAGCGTTTGCAAAATGTTCGGTAGCAACGCCTGACGTAGCAGTACCGTCATCGCACCCGCACAGTGCAAATCTTCCGCCGTGACAGGCTCTTTCTGGTAATTCAACCCCACGATAATCCTTCCCAACCGCTGCCGCAAATCACGCAACCCCGTCGTCAAGGCCAAAATCGCCATGCACTCGGAAGCCACCAAGATGTCAAACCCACTCTCCCGCGGTACCCCATCGTTCGGCCCACCCAGCCCCTTCACAATCTTCCGCAGCGAACGATCCGACACGTCCACCACATGCCGCCACCATATTTGACGCGGGTCAATTCCCAGCCCGTTTCCGTGATGCAAATGGTTGTCAATAAATGCCGCCAACAAATTATGCGCCACTCCGACCGCATGGTTGTCGCCGGTCAGGTGCAAATTGAAATCTTCCATCGGCACCACTTGGCTGTATCCGCCACCCGCCGCGCCTCCCTTGATCCCAAACACGGGCCCCAACGACGGCTGCCGTATGCAGGTGACCGGCTTCTTCCCAATTACTTTCAATGCTTGTGACAACCCAATGGTAACAGTCGTCTTCCCCTCACCTAGCGGCGTCGGCGTGATCGCAGTCACATCCACATATTTGCCATTCGGGCGCTCCCGCAGGCGTTCAAGTGCCTCAAGGCGTACCTTTGCCATGTAACGCCCATAGGACTCCACTTCCTCCTCCTTCAAGCCATATTCCTGGGCAATCTCGAGAATCGGACGCAACCGTGCCGCTTGGGCAATTGCTAGATCACTCAGCATAACACTCCTTGGGCAGGGATCCTGTCATTGTACTCTTGTTCAGAACCGTTGTCAATGCTCCACGCGATCGCCCCTTCGATCACGAAAAAAGACCGGGTACAGCCTACCACCTCCTCCTGAAAACGGTACGCCCCCGGATCACTAAAGCCCACCGGAACTGCATCGAGCTCAGTCGGAACGGCAGCGGAGGAAATTTCGCGGTGGTGAGAGACCTGTTCATGCGCTGCGCCAGAACGAAAAGAAACACTCCAGTCTCTGAATGCCTCCGCGCAACAGTGACGCTCATGCGGTACCATGCCACAGTGCAGACGCAGAAGGGCCCATAGAAGAGTGTGAACACTCAGCTACCCATTCCAGCACCGTCGGGCCCAGGTTGTCTGGTTTTCAATGGCGGTTGGTTGCGGTACAATCATGCGGCAGGCCGCGCACGTCGGAGGTACCATCTCACCAGCGACGCAAATGTGCCAACACGCACGAACGTCCATCAAAAATCCTTCCTGAGCCGATGCCGCGCCCAGTGTTACTGTGTGAATACGTACCGCAACGTAATCAGGCTCAGTGACATGAGCACGAGGACACCCAACGGTTCAGGTACGATCCCATACAACTCAAATCCCATGCCGAAGTTGCTGGTATTAGTAACCCAAATTCCGTTGCCTGACGACATAACCAGTGGCATACCCAATCGCGGGACGGGCGAATTCACCACGCCCCACACGCTGGTGCACTGCATGTACACGGATAACCAGTAGGTGCTGCCTGCAAGCGCAAGAAACGGCGTTCGCAGATGTGCTTGATAATGCCAGAGAACGTTTGTGGCAAATTCGCAGGCGTAGCCCTCATGAAATTCTGCGTGCAGCACAGCGCCAGGACGATTTTGCGGTGTGTTTGCATGAATGCGGAGCCAGAAGCCCGTCTCCGTGCGATCGCCTACGCGTGGCGCCGGGCGATAGCCCGTCCACCGCACCGTCTGAACAAGCATATTACTTGGGCCAAATGTGAAATCATCAGCGGTAAGGTTTGTCAGTGGCGGATTCACGTAGCTGAAGAAATAGACGCTCGCGGGTGGGCCCATCTGCTGTTGATAAATGAGGTCACCAAGTGGAGCGGGCATAGCCGCATCTAGTTTAATGGCGTCGGCGCTGCTGTAACCATTACTACTGCCATTCCGATCACCAGCCACCCACGGTCCACCCGTATAGCGAAACCGCACCGCGAGATCAAACGACCCCGCCATTGTGATGGGAATTGCCCGGGCATAGAGATCATTGCTTTCCGCAGCGCCCACGTACGGCGCGTCAAACCATACCCAGCCTGCACCAGGTGAGGAGCCCCGCGGACCATAGCCTATCTGTGCCTCATACCCAGGCGCAGGTGACGTGCCACCAGTCTCGCCTGCCCGGTAGAGCCAACCTGTCAACACTGGCGTTGTATCATAGCTGGTCAGCGCCAGCAAGGGCAGCCCGTCAATCTGTGCGTTGTCCACTCGCGTCACGGCGGCCCCGATTTTAACGTTGTCAACGTATGCTCGATGCGAGTTGGTACCAACGTACAGGAAGCCAATGTATACCGAGGTGTTGCCACGATACTGCGATATATCCGCGGACACAGGATTAAGTAGTGAAGGCGCACCGGATGCGCGGGCGATTTCTACGTAGTCCCCGTCTGCGGGATGACGGCTCCCTTTCGAGATGAACGCGCCGGTGTAGTAGTACGTGCGCGGTGAAGTCACAAAGGTGATAAAATCAACGGAGAATGTGAGTGTATCCACGTTAGGCAGTGTAATCGCTGGCGTCACGATCCAATTTGAAACAATACCTGTCACGGTGACATCGCCATGACGCAACGACGGCTGCGGATTGCCAGACGCTGTGGACCAGAACCAGCCGAGTTGGTTCGCAGCTAGAAAGTACGACGCCCAGCCGTTCGTGGAGGCTGCTGTAGCAAAGGGTTCATTGTAGATGGTGTCTGTCCAGACACACTTGCTGATCAGCGTCGCAGCATTGGAATACACGCCTTGCACGGCAGTGATAATTGCCGTATTGGCCGCGTTTGGCGGCGCGGAAGCAGGGACGGTAGCATTCACCACAAACGTGGTGGCGCCACCAGGATTCAACACCGGCGTCGCCGCGGGACCTGTTTCGTTCCATGCAGGGTTGACGTAAGAAAGGTCGAACGCCAACGCCGTGCTCGTGCGGTTCGTGACGGTTACTACGTGCGCCAGAGGAGCGCCCGGAAAGCCCTCTCTGGTCTGCGTGGCTGGCAGAATGTACACATTTTCTTCGACACTGTTGACGCGCAGGTCGTCCACATGACAGTCGTTACCGTACCGGCTGGTGAACTGCAATCCGAGTAAGACATTTGAGAGATTGAGCGCAGACGCGGGCAGAGTCACGAGCTTGACGCTCCAGGCATCGCCAGCCGCGTTGTACCGATAAAAATTGGTAATTGCAATCCACTCAGTTCCATTGGTGGACCACTGGATAGTCAAGATATCGTTGTTGTTCGGATACTCGTTATCTTCCGTCCAGGCTAGTTGCACCTCAACTCCCAACGCACCCACAGTTGCAAAGCCGTTTGTATACTTCAGCCGAATCACGGCGCCACTCGGACAGTCATATGAGTTGAAACGCACAAAGCGCGTTCCTTCGTAGGGCGCGAAGCTCGGAGGATTGACACTGTTGGTAACGTACGTCAACGCCGGGTCAAGGCCGGGATCATTCACAATTTCCGTGGCCCAGCCCGGTGGTGTAGTAGTACCGTTGAACCCTTCGATCACCAACGGCGCCGCACTAGCGTGCATACACATTGCCCAAATCACTGTCACTTGGATTGTGCGAATCGGTGCATTCATGGTTGCTCCTTTTTGCGGTTGCGAGGCAATTCTACCAAACCCTGTTTTGTGTCGCAATATGGTGCTCCTCCCCGCGTTGCCAACTAGCTCAGAGTAACGACGGCTGTGTCACCACTCGGTGTCCGCGGCACAGCGCGCGCCCCACGTCAGTCGTCGCCGGCCTGTAGTCCGTTGCGGAGAATCGTCACTGGTCACGTCGTTTAGCTCGTACAAGTTCCGCCAAGCGGACTCGGCGATGCTTGTGCACCGCATGCCTCATCGATCCGCGACCATCGTGCACGTCACAGCGGTCTGGCCTCCCGCGCTCTGGGGGCGACCGCCGCCCGTGCGCCCTCACATGTTGCTTGTAGTATAATGGAAACGAGGCACCAAATGTATGGAGACGATCATGTACGTAGGCGTTGCGTATTATCCCGAGCATTGGCCGCGCTCGCGCTGGCCTAAAGACATCGCCCTGATGCAGAGGGCAGGCTTTAATGTCGTCAGGCTCGCCGAATTTAACTGGGTCAACATGGAACCCTCCGAGGGTGTCTACGACTTTTCCCTACTCGACGAGATTCTGCCGTTGCTGGAGCAGCACGGCATCAAAGTGATTCTCGGCACCCCCACGGCATCAATGCCCGCCTGGATAGCACGCACCTATCCAGAAACACTGGCACAGCAGCGTGATGGTACACGCATCACATGGGGCGTGCGTAAAAACAACTGCCTCTCGAGCGGCACGTTTCGTCTCCTTGCCGAACGTATCACTTGCGCCATGGCGCGCCATTTTGCGCACGTGCCCAACGTGATCGGGTGGCAAACCGACAACGAGCTCGGCCACCCATTCTGCTACTGCCCCACCTGCCGCGCTACCTTTCAAGCATGGTTGCGCGAACGGTACGGCACCCTTGAAGCGCTTAACCGCGCATGGGGTACCCACTTCTGGGGCCACCGCATTCAAGACTGGGCGGAAATCACCATTCCCGACGATCCTCATACCCACAATCCCAGCGCATGCCTCGACTGGCAGCGCTTTTTCTCCTGGCAGAATCTGCGCTTCCACCGCGCCCAAGCTGAGATCATTCGCTCCTACTGCCCACATCATTTCATCACCCACAACTTCATGGGCTTGTTTAAAGAGCTTAACTATTACGATTTGGCCCGCGAAGTAGACATCGTCAGTTGGGACAACTATCCTGTGTGGGGGGCACCGGAGGTGCGCTACGACGCGGCGCTGGCAGCTGATCTGATGCGCAGCGTAAAACAACAGCCATTCTGGGTAATGGAACAGACCGCTGGACCGTGTGGCTGGGGTGTGTTTACGCGCAATGCGCGCCCCGGCGAACTTCGCAGCATCGCCTGGCAGCAATGTGCTCGCGGTGCCGATGCCATCCTCTGGTTCCGTTGGCGCACTTGCACCGCCGGTCGCGAGCAGTATTGGCATGGCCTGCTCGGTCACGACGGCCGCCCCGGTCGCCGTTACCACGAAGCGGCACGTACAGCACGCGAGTTTCATTCCCTCGCTCCGCTCCTCGAGAAGACCAACGTCATTGCCGAGGTGGCAATTATCTATGATTACGACAGTTTATGGGCTTTGCGTATTCAGCCCGGCTATCCCGAAAACGATTACCAAAAAAAAATCAGTCGTTATTACCGCGCCCTATTCCGCGCCGGCGTGAACGTTGATCTCGTGCCACGGGACGCGGATCCTGTCTCTTATACACATCTGACGCTGCCGACGAGCGA
>JAOACZ010000112.1 GCA_026417575.1 bacterium
CCATTGGATACGTAACGTATCAGGTTATACACGCACTTAGGCAGCATAATGATAACCGCCGCCGCCGGCGTGAAAAAACGAAAGAGCCATGATTGCCTTCTTTGATTATTTTTTCCGCCGTCGCTTCGTCCAGTACCGCCAGAGCGTGTACGCCGGAGGGGTACACACGGCGCCACCCGTGTGGGTGCACAGCATGCCCAACCTTTTGCCGCCCTTTGAGAGGGTACTGCCGGACGGCAGCGTGGAGCTGTGCTCGACGCTCTCCGTGTCTGAGTGCGGCGCCGACTTCACGGCACCCACGCCAGAGCGCAGGTACTACGTACGTTTCCCGTATCTTGGCGCCTTCACCTGGTACGAGCTGGCCAACCAGGCGCACGCACTGCCGGCGGATAACATCACGCTGGTAGTGCTCACCGACGCAGTGCACGGATGGGAGGGCTATGACCAGCGCCTGGCCATTAGTGCCGACCTTCTGGTGCTTTTCCCCATTGATAAAGCCACCCCGGCAGCGCAGCAAAGCGCAGCGCTGGGCACGCTGCCGGGTCATCTGCGCGAGGCGGCGCACAATGCCAACGCCACCCTGCGCGGTGGTGTGGAGTTGCCCTTCTTCACAAATGCATCCGAAGAGAATGAGCTACCCAACGAGCTCATTTGTCTTCGTTACCGACTTACAATCAAAGAAACAACCTTAAAATCAACAACTTATGGCTTGCAAGTGTAATTCGCCACTACAAAGCATGGGGTTGCCCGATTGCACGCTCGTGCCTGAGCGCATTGTGCGCTTCATGTTTACCCCCTCGCTACGTGCCATGCCGGCAAACGGCAGCCCGACAGTATTACCGTACGCCGACCTATGGCCCGATCCGGTATGGGCACTTGAGACTGGCCTCACGCCTTCTCCCACCGTTCAGCTATGGCCGCACCTCTGGGGGTTGATTACCCCCTACCTGGAGGACGTCCAAAGCGAGCGTCCGGAGGCTATCACCGAGGAGGTGGGCGGTACTCCTTTCTTCGTGAGGTATGCCAACCGCCGGATGGTATTCACCACCGTGCGGAAGCCCGCCGAGTTTGGCCGCCTGATGGCGCAGCTCCGCTGCCAGAAGCAGGTGGGTGTCTTCATCGTGGATGCCGAGGGGCGTGTCTGGGGAGAGCGGGCCGACGCTTACACCCCCGACAACCCGGATAACGAGTTCGCCGAAAGGGTGAAGCCCATCGCCGTACAGCCGAGTACTATTAATGAGCGCTTCATTTTCGCCAGCGACACAACGGTGCCGAAGTACGAGGTGAGCTTCGAGCTTACGCGCGAGTTCAAAGATTACGAACTGGTGCCGGTGTGGGAAGGCGCCGATATTCTTTCCTACCAACCCCCGATTGCCGTACTCACCCAGGTACAGGATAACGACACCATTAACCTGGAGGCGAAGGTGGCCCTCTTCGCCCGTTTCGCACAGGGCGTTCGGGCACAGAACATCGTACCCATCACCACCCTTTCGCCGGCGCCAACGGCCTACGACGCCAACAATACGGCACTGGGTACTGTGTCATCCCTCATGCACCTGGGTAACGGCGT
>JAOACZ010000170.1 GCA_026417575.1 bacterium
GGTCTCGTGGGCTCGGAGATGTGTATAAGAGACAGAGCATGAAGGTTCGATGCCACCCAATACCCACACCTCCCCACTTCAAAAAATCGCCGCACTGTTTCCCCCCAAATGTACGCGTAGTATGGCGCTGAACTAATCTCATGTGCCAGAACGCACGTCGGTCGCTCAGGTAACTCATGCAGCACCCCCTCCCTCTCCACTACCACCACCCGCGTCTCGTTCGGCAAAAAGTTCAACAGCGCACACATCACTGTGGTCTTCCCTCCCCCTCCCGGCGTCGCTCCCACCAATACCGACGAGCCACCTCGCATTACTGCGCACAGATATCCCGCCACACTCACGTCACAGCTCCCCGCCTCCACCAAGTCCACCACCGTTAACATCCGCCCCCCTCGCTGGTTGCACCCATGTAGTGCCGCCACCAGCTCCCTGTCTCCCTCACTCATCATACCCCCGCAATGGCCTATACCAGATGTTCCTAAAACGAACCAAATCCCCGTGATCCTGCAACTTCAACGGCCCCACCAAAGCATGTGGCCGATACGGCTCTACCGCCCGATGCGTTGTCGGCCCAATCAACATCGTGTTGTGATGTATCACAACCCCATTCTGAAACACCGTCACATATGCCGGCCGGATCAACTTGTTCCCCTCAAACCGCGGTCCCAACCACACAATGTCGTAGCTCTGCCATTCCCCTGGCTTTCGACACGCATTCACCAGCGGCGGCCATTGACCATAAATCGCCCCCGTCGTCCCATCCGCATACGTCGGATTCTCATAACAGTCCAATACCTGAATCTCGTACCGTCCCATCAAAAATACTCCACTATTCCCTCGCCCCTGACTCTCTCCCTTGATCACCGCCGGCTCTGCCCACTCCACATGCAATTGACAATCCCCAAATTCTTCCACAGTCCAAATGTCCCCCGTCCCAGGCACCACTTCCATGTAGCCATTCTCCACCTTCCAGCGCGCCACTCCACCCTGCCCGCGCCAATTCGCCAAACTCCGCCCATCAAACAGCACTATCGCATCTGATGGAGGCCGCCCCGGCGCTTCCTGCGTGCTCGCCGTCGGCGGCGTCACCACCCGCGGGTGCGGCCGCTCTTTGTCATGTACCCTCCATACTTGACCTGGAATTATCGGCGTGTCATCGTATCCTGGTTTTTCTTCGCGCATCTTTGTCTCCTTCACCCTGTTAAATGTTTCACTTTATCCAACACATTTTCGTTGGCGAACTCTCCCTGTCTCTTTGCTCACTAGGTTGACTGTTTCTCCATACCAGCCCGCAACCACGTACCACTCCTCACACCACCTTTGAAACTCGGCTCCCACACACCCGCCTACCGCCTCTGCCCCGCACAACTGCCCTCGCTTCCATGAATTCATCCTTTCCTCGACTCCATCCTGGTCAGCCGCCCCACTACTGCTTTCCTCAGCTTCAAGTACCACCATGCCTTGCAATCCCAAGACCACGCTTCCTCTCCTTTACCACTCATCTCCGCTGCGTCAGTGCTCAATCCAAATCCCCTATCGCTACCTGCAACGCTCTCTGCACATCTTCACACCCCACTAACCGCACCCCCTGCCACATCACCTCCGCCTTCCCTTTCTCGCGAAACGCTTTCAAATTATGCGCCGGCACAATGCATCTCTTAAACCCAAGTCGCCTCGCCTCCATCACACGCCGCTCTATCTGGCTCACTGCCCGTACCTCGCCCCCTAATCCAATCTCTCCCACCAACACCGTATCACCCGCTACTGCTCGGTCATAAAAGCTCGATGCCACCGCCGCTGCACACGCTAAATCTAACCCAGGTTCACTGACCTTCAGTCCACCCGCCAAGTTCACAAACACATCCTGGCTACTTAGCCGTATCCCTACCCGCTTCTCTATCACCGCGAGGAGCATTGCCAGCCGGTTCACATCCATCCCCACCGCCTTCCGCACCGGCATCCCAAATGGCGTGCTCGCCACTAACCCTTGCACCTCTAACAACAACGGTTGCGTCCCTTCTACCGCCGCCCCCACCGCTGATCCACTCCGCTGCTCTTGCCGCTGCGACAAAAAAAGCGCCGAAGGATTCGGAACCTCAACAAGCCCGTGCCCAGTCATCTCAAATACCCCAATCTCATCTGTCGAACCAAACCGATTCTTTACCGCCCGCAAAATCCGATATACATTGTGCCGCTCACCCTCAAAATATAACACCGTGTCCACTAAATGCTCCACAACTCGCGGACCCGCGATCGCTCCTGTCTTCGTTACATGCCCCACAATGAACACCGCCGTCCGCTCTTCCTTCGCATATCGCGCCAGCAACGCCGCACATTCCCGCACTTGCGTCACACTCCCCGGCGCACTGCTAATCTCTTCGTCGTACATCACTTGAATCGAGTCAATCATCAACACGCCTGGCCGCACCCGCGCCGCATGCTCCAGCACGCTCCGTATCTCTGTCGCCGCCGCTACCAACACATGCGGGTTATCCACCCGCAAACGCTCCGCCCGCAGCTTCGTTTGCCCCAACGATTCCTCCCCACTCACATACAAAACACGCCCCTCCGCACTCGCTAACCGTTGCGCTACTTGCAACAAAATCGTTGACTTCCCTATCCCCGGATCCCCTCCAATCAATACCACTTGACCCGCTACTACCCCCCCTCCCATGATCCGGTCAAATTCTGCCATCCCCGTCGCACGACGCACCCCAGCATCCTCTGGAATCTCCCCCAAAGACACCGCTTCCACTCGAGCCCGCTTTCCTCCCTTGCCCTCGACCTTCCTCTCTACCACCTCTTCCACCAACGTGTTCCACATCCCACACGCAGGACACTGCCCCGCCCACCGCAAATTCCGATGCCCACACTCCTGACACACATACTCTACCTTCTCCTTCCCCATTTCATCGCCCACCCTTATTGTTCCATAATAACGTCTGCGCTCGCACCGCAAAACGCACCCTATGCTCGATACACCACTCAACTAACTCCTTCCCCCGCCTCATATGCTCTGCCCGTGTCCGCGCTCGTGGCATGATAAACACCCGCTCCGCCGGCACCTGCAAATCTTTCACTCGCTCCCACAACCTCTCCGCTTCCTCCGCATGGCCCGCAACTAACTTCAATTGCACTTTCTCTGCTTGTTCACAGTACCTCTCCAATACATCCTGGTGCCAAGCCCGCAGCTTCGGACTCAGTGACATCAAATCCGCGCCACATCCTACGTACGTCGTCGCGTTACTTTCTACCGTGATCACTTTACCCTTCTCGCGCAGCGCCTGGCACAG
Source organism: bacterium (assembly GCA_026417575.1). GTDB lineage: Bacteria > Auribacterota > UBA3054 > UBA3054 > JAPLST01 > JAOACZ01. The sequence continues at coordinate 3,294 of JAOACZ010000170.1, forward strand.
CTCGATCAGCTCCTTTCCGTATAATGTCGGTTCCCCGCCCGTAATCACCACGTGTCGCGTCTTCCAAAATCCTGCCCCTTGCACAACTTCTTCCACGCTCATCGTACGCGCACCGCCCAGCCGCCGCGCCCGTGCAGTATCGCACCAAGAACAGCGCAGGTTACACCCCGCAACACGTATAAACACTGACGGCATCCCCAACCAGATCCCCTCACCCTGGATTGATGAAAAAATCTCGCTAATGCGCATAGCTTGTCGGATCAGCTACCCCTGCTTCCGCAAATCCCTTCCGTCGTAGCCGGCATGCATCGCACCCCCCACACGCCCGCCCTTCTTCCGTCGGATCATAGCAACTTATCGTCAATCCGTACTCCACCCCCAACACCGCTCCAGTCCGGATAATCTCCGCCTTGCTCATACGCAGCAACGGCGCATGTATACTAATCTTCTGCCCCTCCACCCCCATCTTCGTCGCTACGTTCGCCAACGCCTCAAACGCCGCGATAAATGCCGGCCGACAATCAGGATATCCACTGTAGTCTACTGCGTTCGCTCCAATAAATATGTCCCGTGCTCCCAATACCTCGGCCCACCCTAACGCTAAACTCAATAACACCGTGTTACGAGCCGGTACATACGTCACCGGTATCCCCTCGCCTAGCCCCGTCTTCGGCACTTCTATATCCGCCGTTAACGCCGAACCACCAATCCACCTCATGTCCAGCTCTACTACCTTGTGCGCAGTCACCCCAAGTGCCGCCGCCACCCTTCGCGCCGCCTCTATCTCCACCCGATGCCTCTGCCCATAGTTCACTGTCAAAGCGTAACACGCAAAACCACTCGACCGCGCCACCGCTAACGTGGTCGCAGAATCAATCCCCCCGCTTAGTAACACCACCGCTCTAGGTGCACCTGCATCTACTCCCATTCCTTTAACCCTCTATTCTCTATGCTCGTGTTCCCTCCAGCCTTTTTCCCCACACCGTGTCTCTTACCCTGCTCCTCCTCTTTCTCTCCCCCTAAAACGCCAAACTCTCCTCTATCAACGACCGGAATGCTCGGCGTATTGCTACCTCGTGATAGGTCGCTCCCTGTAACGCTCCCTTCGCCGCCTCATTTAACGAACGTAAACCACGTGGCGTTACAGCTATCTTGTACGTCCGCTCCTCTTCCACGTCAAATACCGCCGGCAATAACTGCGGCCCGTCTACTTTCCCCGCTACCCGCGCGTGCAGATCTCGCAAGTCTCTGCCCTGTATCTCGCACACGAATACCGTCGAATGCCGCAACAGCAGCGTCGCCGCTTCTGCCGCGCGCAACCGTAGCATCTGTTGCACCAATGGCCGAAATTGTTCACTCACCCACACATAGTCACTTTGCGTCAATGTCTGTAACGTCCGCACAAAAACCCGCGCCAGAAACTCCGGCGGCCGCACCACTTCACTCAGTTGTGGCGACCCCAATTCCTCCGCATCCAATTTCCACTCTTCGTCAAAATGCAACGCTCGCACATACCGCTGTGGGCTACACTGCAACACCAATAAGTCCGGTGGGTTAACCGCCGGAAACATCCAGTCTTGAATCCATGCCGCGTTCGCATCGTAAAAGCTAACCTCCGGCGACGCCCAAATCCATACTAGCCGCCGCGGCGCTAACGGATTTACCTGGCACAACCACATCCCCCTCCCCTTCAGCGTCTCTTCGTTCCCTCCTATCACCACATGCCCCTCTCCCAACGGCGCACCTAACCGCTCCGCCATTCTCGCCGTCACCTTATTCTCCCTAGGCCCTCCAAGCAATATCACGTTATACCTCTCCAAATCCTCCTGCGTCACCTCGTGGTCGTCCTTTACCCTAAAACCTCCCCGGCTCATCACACGACCAGGAAAACTCCACTTCCGTACCACTTCTGCACATGACGCGAGCGCAGCTGTCATTTCTGCCCCCCCACCCGTCCCTCGTACTACTAGTACCGGCTCCCCATCGTAAAATTGCTGCCAGCTCCCCATCCGATACGCCCGTCGCTCCGTTGGCTGCTCCTCAGCTGTTCGCTGCAAAATCGCGCGCGCCCCATCATACCGCACGTAAATACGCGGCGGCAGCGGCGCCGACATCTCATAGTTCCTTCCATTGCAGATCACCGTCAGCAGCGACTCGTCATCCACGTACCGCGCTGGTAATTCCACTTCCACCTCAGCCACATTATCCAAATACAACACTAACTCGTTCGCCCCCACGAATCGCCCGTGCGCCCGCGCACCACTCTTCTCACTCCTCCGCCTCCTTATCTTTAGCCAGTGCCCACCCTCATTCCATGTGTACATCCCACGAATCTCCACTTCTCGCGGGTCACTCTCACGCCGATGATTTAACAGCCATCCAAACAACCGCAACGATTCTGCAACCCCCTGCAAGCGGTACCCCGCATCCCGCATTTCGTCGTACACCACCGGACAGCACCGCGTCACCAAATACTCCACCGCCGCCCGCGAGTACACAACCGGCGTCATTAAATCTCGATCACCATGCACCACCCGTACCGCCACATTCCGCAGATTTATCAAAGGTACATCCGCCGTATACCCCCCCATCGCTACCACTCCGCCCCATAATTCGGGCCTCCTCGCCCCCAGCATCCACACCCCATATGCCCCCATCCCACTCCCCACAAGGTATATCCGATCTCCGTCCACAGCGTAAAAATTCGTCATATACCCCACTACCTCCAGCACGTCCAACGCCGACAACCCCACATACCCACCAGCCCGTCCGCGCCCATGCACCCTCACCACTAAGCCTGTCTCTTATACACATCT
>JAOACZ010000048.1 GCA_026417575.1 bacterium
CCTGCCGCTCCTGTCGGCCCCGTCGGCCCCACCGGACCTGTCGGGCCAGGCATCAGGCTTATTGCATTCGTTGCCGCGTCAACGTACCGCACGAGCTCCCAATACTGATTACTTACGGTGCTGAACAACTGCGTGAGCGACCCGGCAGTCACTGAACCAACTGCACGCGCGTTTGCTGCGTACGGCACTGTGTAAAGATACTCGCCGTTCGCGATGAGTTCGAAGGGACCATGCGATGTCCGTCCGAACCACACATATAATTGCAGTTGTTTTTCACCCATGAAAATCCGATCGAGCATCGGCATCATTTCATAACCACCAATCACCGTGCGAAACGATCCGTTCGTGATCTGCACTCGCACCGAAACCGTCGGTTCTCCAATTGTCGTCCCATCGTTCGCCCACACATTGCTTACGCTGCCTTGTTCACGAATCGCAAATTTAAAAAATCCATCGCCATGATACGCACCCCCATCCATCTCTATCACTCCCTGATAATTCATAAACACTGTCCCTGCATCCGATTTGCTCGCAGCAGCCAACCACAACAGCAACCCCATCATCGCGGCCACTCGCAGTCGACACCGCTTCCCCCATAATAGCAACACTCCCGCTACAAGCACACTCCATCCGCATTCAGGTACTACCACAATCTTCAGTCCTGTTCCCTCCCTTGACAGTGCGTACCCGTTGCTTGAAAAGTACGTGATCATGGTGTCTCCCGGCTCAAGAAATACTGTGTGTCTCCACTCGTCAGCTAACGGCACCTCGACCACTGGCCCCCCGTGCGTTGCGTGAATGGAAAACGAAAACGGATACTCTCGCGCTGACGCTCGCTTCCCCGCTACACGAACTTCTACTTCCGCTGTCTCCCAGTACCCCGTTGTCCCTGGCGTCACATGAACAGGTGCCGTGACCACGGGAGCAGGAGGTGGTGTTAACAAAAACCAAGTTTGCCACCAACCAGTCCTCGCATATGTGTTTGAAGCACCCCACACTTGGGTCCCTAACGAGGATTGCCCCAGCGACCACCCGACCGCGATGGTCGCTGGCTTCCCTGGCAGTTCTGCCCCAGCGGCAGTGATGCCCCCATGCAACCGCATCGCTGATGCTGCTTCACTCCACGTCACCCAAACGCTGAACAAAACAACTACCTGACCCCGCATACACTTCATTTATTCTCTTCCCTCGTCCTTACTCCATCCCAAGGCACAGGCATCGCTACCCCGTCTATGTACCACTGTTCATACTCTCGATCCCCGCCCACTCGCAGCTTTATCGCCTTCGTTTTCCCTGAAGGCAAACGTACCATGCTGCTGACTAACACCGCTGCAGATCCTTCTTGTGCAACGTACTTCCTTAAAACCCCTGTCGGGCGATACCCAACCCATGTACCAAGCAAAAATATGTCCCGTTTGATATCGTAAATGTTTTCTGCTCCTCCCGCAACCACCACCGTGAGCCGTTCTGTATCCGCTGTCCTCGAAGCAGCTTGTGTATCTTCGATCACGTCGCTTACGATTCCCCCAATGTCCCCTGCAGCTACTATTCGGCTGTCAACGACGACACGCGCCTTGACAAGCCCAATCGCAGGCAGTCTCCAGCCTTCCTCACCTGACGCAAACATTGCACTCTCTCGGACCACGCCACCTTCCCCACGCTCACCGCTGATCACCATCCGATTGATTATCGGACATACCACGCGCGCCCTTTCGAGTGCACCATTTTTGATGAACAGCAATAGACCTCCCTCTTCACACCTCCTCGCTACAATGCAATCGCCACTCACCCGCCCTCCGCGCTCCTGCCTTCCTCCCCCAGCCTGAAATCTCCCGGATCTGACCAAGATTCTCCCCACACCCCCATCCACAGTCACTACTCCATGATACCAGCGACTGCGCCGATCGTACATCCGCCCTAGATCTCCTCCTTCTACCCAAATCTGTCTTATGTTCCCGTTCGTAAGACGTATCTCATCGACATCACCCTTGCACGCAAAAACTTTCAATGAACCATTCTGTACTTCAACCAAGGCAATGTCAGCGTAACCATCGCCCTTTGCTTTTCCCGATACATTCGTGCTAACGCTCACCACCAGCCGCGCATCGGGGCCTGTACCCGAAACTACCAGGCTCCGCCCACGCACATTTACCGTCCCGCGCTTTGAGCGAAACTTGACTACAATCGCATCTCCATCAATGTCCTTCGTCGCTTCCCGCAGTGTATTGATACGCAAATCTGGTACTAGCCACACTGTCTCTGGCGCTCGCCCGTATCGGCCTGCACCTTCATTTCCCACCACCACCCACAGTGTATTGCTCCGCCCAAATTGGCTCGTCAGTAACCTCATTTCGTCAATTACCCACGCTGCACATGTATAACACACCCCTGTGCTGTCTGTACTTCCTACCAACCCGCGCCCAACTGTATACCCACCCTTCAGTGGATCTGGGCCCCAGACTACGCGGTATGGTTCACCCGGTATGTCGCTGATAAACTCGCACCACCCTGTCTGTCCTACCCCCACATACCGTGGCCAATTCCAAATTACCTCGACTCGCGAGGTAACTACCGTCGAACGTACCACAATAATTTGATCTGTCGCACTGTCGCCACTCGTTAGTGCTAGCACGACCTTTATCGTGTTGGTGTACCAGTCACTCGGGGCAGCCATCAACTGCCAGGCTTCATCGCCCCACTCACATTCTCCGCCTCGTCCAGATTCACTGTGCACCCAGTGAATCCCCGCTACCGTACACGCACCACTCGCGTACCATCCCCCAAGCCGTACCGTCAGCGCGTTCGTCTCCCACCACTCCTCCGCCGTCGGCTCTGTGATCCTGATCCACGCTCCCGTACATACCCGCCTCTCCTGCACCACCACCAACCTGTCGCTCACCACTTGCCCGCTCAAGTCATACAGAAGTACTTGCAAAGTATTAGTAGCCCAATCGCACGGCACGTTCACTGCATACCATCTCTGTGACGCCCAGTGCGCGTAATCCGTCCGCCCCGACTCAACGTGCCTCCACGTAATTGCCGCAATTTGCTCATCCCTTCCCTCATATGTACCGGCCAAACTCAGCGTCGCAACATTCGTCACCCACCAACCAACCGTGGTTGGCTCCGTAATCCGCACAGCTAACACATTCGTAACTGGCGGGGCGCACCGGTACACATACACTCTCTGCCAAACTCCTGTTGGCACACCATCTACGCCCGAGCTGCTCAGCGCCCGCACTTCCACCGATTGCACACCAGTACCATCATCACTCAGCGGAATACGTGCATCCCACCAACCCATATAAACAGACTCGGTACCCCTCGCCGTTCCGTCAACAACCTGCCACTCTACCCTTAACATGTAATCCGGTAATTGATTATCGCCCCATCCGCTTGGCGCGGTACCGCTGATCTCCACTACCGTAGCGTCTACCCCAACCGTCACCGCTGCACTTACCCCAAGAGGCGGTATTATGTACCCCGGATTCACATTCACATTTCGCATAATCGGCACAGGATACTCACAGGCCCCCTCAGCTCTAAACACTGATGAATTATCATAGTACGCCGATGCTGCAGGCTCAGCCGAGCTGAATGTCCGCACCACCACATCTAGCCGCTCACACTGTGCAGTATATATCAACGCAAATTCTCCGTTTGTCGGAGTATACCCGCCTAATAACCCCTTGCCTCTCCCTATCGCGCTGCGTTCTAATACTCTGTTGCTAACAATATCCTCCACGCTGTACGGCGGAGCCGGCGGCACGCTTCCGACCTGCACCAGTTCAACAGCACACCCTACCGGGGCCGGCAACGACCGGTTAAAGCACAATTGCCCACGTGAACCATCCGGGAATCCGTATAACGCAGCGCTTGCCATGATAATCACCCATGCTGGCGCCGCAACCTCACATACCTCTCTCTTTGTGCTTGAACCTGCCCCGTTCCACGCCTCAATCGCAAGAACATTCGTCCCCGGGGTAAGCATCGCATTCGCGACCCACTCATCATTACCGCTGCGCACGCACACTCCGTGGCTTCCTGCTGTCTCATTTGTCCACGTCACTCCTCCCACACCACTGATTGTGTCCCAAACCAGTACAGATATGCGCACATACACACCACTCACCACCTCAAACTGCTGCGGAGCACGTACGGTCATACTCGGTGGCGTTGTATCTACCACCAGCACGTTTGTCGCGGAATACACTAACGTGCCAGACAATTGTTCCCCTCGCACATACCAGCGATTCGTCCCATCCACTACGTCAACTACTGCCATACCTAGCCCATTCGCCATCTGCGTACCATTCACAAACACGTGTTGCACCGTTCCCACTCCCTCTGCCTGCCACGTAAAACGTATCCGCGTTGCGTTCGTCATAGTCCCGTCTGACGGTGCCAGAAGCCTGATCGCTCCAACTACATCCGTTATGACAAATTGCCGTTCGCCGCTCCACGGTCCTGTCAATCCTGCGCCATTCACAGCGCGCACTCGCCACGTGTGGCTCCCGTACGCCAGCGCTCGCTGCATTTCCAATGATGTGCCCGACACCGTTATCGTCTCTGCATTGTCCAGCAACACTTGGTAGAACGCTATCCCCGAGATATCGGCCACCGTGTTCCACACCAATACCGGCCATGCGTTCGTTAACACCGCGCCATCCGGCGGCTGCACTAACGCCGGCGCCGGCGGACCTTCATAATCTGCTAAAACTCGCAACCAGTCCGTTCCTACGTCGCCGCTCGCGCCGCGCATAGTCACCCGAATCACATTCGTCCCCGAGATGCTCGTCAATGGCACCCATCTCTGCGACCACGTTGGTCCCGCCGGTATGTTTGTCTGCCACCCGGTTGCTTCGTTGCTGATCAAAATAGAAAGCAATTCCCACGGTGTCTCACTCCCTGCCGTACCCCCAACGACTGCCACCACCCCTAATTTCGTCACCCACTCCTCCTCGCTAGTCGGCTGGGTGATACAGATCGTATGCCCCACTATCCCCGTACGCACAATCGTCACGTGCAGGTTGGAGAAATTGCCTAAGCTATCATGTGCCGTAAATTGTACCTGATTGCTTCCCAGTGCCAACCCTACTACCGTCTGCCATGCTCCAGTCGCGCCCACACTCGCTACACCCACGCTTCTCTGCGTGAAATTGCTCCAGAGAACACTCACAGGGGGCGACCACTCGTCCCAGACTACGCCGGCAACAACTAGGCGATTGAACGGCGTGCTTGCCGGCCAACTGGCTGGCACCGTAATCCAGAAATGAGGACCACGACTGTCAACCGTCACCACTTGCACAATGCTTGACACGTTCCCTGCATTGTCATGACACGCGAAGACCAACTGATTGCTGCCCTCCGCCAACGTCACGTCTGCGCGCCATGTCGCGTCCGTCATCATCACCGCCAGCCCACCCGTGCCCTGCCACGTGTTTGTCCACGTAACCTTGTTGATCCCGCTCATGCGATCGTACGCAACGCCCCTCCAGCGTATCAGTGACGTGTTGGTACGCGCGCTGCTTTCCCACAATGGCAATGTGACCGCAAAGTGAGGAAGTTCGTTCTCCACTATCATGTTAAGCACTACCACCGCACGCACCACTCCGTCAACTATTAAGCTGATCTCAATGCTGTTCGTTGCGTTTAATACTAACTCCAAAAAGTTAACCTGCCACGTCTCCGCGCCCGCAACTAACCTAACACTGTTGTTTGCACGGTTACTTGCTACAATCTGGGCGTTCTGCCAACCGCTCTCACTGTATGCCGTACCACGCACATAGCGTAACAAGCTGACATTCGTCGCACACACTCCCGCCCAGACTGGTTCTGTCACTGCAATTCCGTACCCTACCGGACCCACGCGAACGACTCGTACAGCGCCACGACCCTCATTCCCTGCGCGGTCCCACCCAATCACATGAATGTCGTTTGTCCCCTTTCGTAACCCTACCTCAATTGCCCATGCCCAGTTACTTTGCACCTCCACCACCCCACCCTGCCCCGTATCCCAATTCGTCCATGCTGCACGCTCCACCCCGCTCCACCGCTCCGTCATCCTCCCGCTCACGCGTACCGTGTTCACCGACACAACGGTGCCAGCTCCCGACGGCTGCTCGATGGTCACTAAGGGCGCCTCAATGTCCCGGATGACACGCGTACTGCTCGCTGCCTTGTTTGTTCCCCCAAGCGTAATCCACGCCCTTAACTCATTCGTCGCACTCCCGCTACTTAATGGTATGTTGTTCACCGCCCATTCATTCGCTGCCGGTATCATGACAGCATAAGTCGCAATACTCGCATTGGTGACAACTATCTTTTCACCACTCCATCCGTTACTGCTTATTGCCGTGCCTCCCACGTACTCTACCACGCTATTCGTTGTCGCACATCCCTCCTCTGGTTTTTCAATCCTAATATGCCAAAATTCTGGCGGCAACATGCGGATGCACACCCGCTGCTCACTCCGGCTATTGCCCGCGTGGTCCGCGGCACGTAGCTCAACTACGTTGGTGCCCTGTATCAGCCCAATCTGCACCTGCCACGTACCGCCACTCCCTACCGGCACAACGGCGCCCACTCCTGTGGCATGATTGCTAGACGTCATCACGCGCACACCACTTAATCCGTCCCCCACACTGCCCTGCATCAGCACCACGGCCCCTGTCGTTACGTACGGGTATTCCCATGGCTGCTGCACCGTTATCACAGGAGCCACGCTGTCACGTACCGCTAGCAGTCTGTCGGAGGCCAGCCAGCTGTTCCCATTCTTCAGCCCCGCAATGATGATATTTGTCGCATTATCCGCCCCAAGATGCACCCATGATACTTCCCATGCACTCGTCGCAGGCACAGGCCCATTCATACTTCCTGTGCTCATGTTGCTTATGATAACTGCCAACCCTTCCCATCCTGCCTCGCTCCATGCCTCACCGCGCAACTTGTTAAATGCCCAAAAATTCGTTGCATAATACCCGTTCGTCGTTGGATCTGTAATTCTCACCCCGTAACCACTAACACCGCCTCGCTCCACCACTCGCCAGGTACTTGTTACATTCCCCGCCCGATCTGCTGCGCTTATCACGATAACATTACTGCCCATCTCCAGGCTTGAATTCACCTGCCACGCATTGCTGACGTCTGGTACCAGTGTGCCGCCCATGCCCGTCTGGTAATTCGTCCATTGCAGCCACGCCAGCCCGCTCAACGCGTCCCATGCCTGCCCCTTCAACGTCACCTTGTTGATCATCACTGTGCTGACCGGCGTTCCCGGCGTGCTCACAACCACCTGCGGCGCCACACGATCACGAATCACCCGCACGCTTGACCCAGCTTTGTACACCCCCCCCGCCATGACTTGCGCCGTAATCAAATTCGTCCCATCAGCAGCTGCGAGCGGTACGTTCACAACGCTCCACGTATCTTGCGCCGTCGTCAAAATCCGGACCCCGGCCGTGTCGTTTGAAATCCACAACAGCACCCCACTCCATCCGCTACTGCTCACCGCCGTCCCGCTCACTTCAGGTACTTCCCCACCATTCGTCGCCCAAAGTGGCTCCGCTGGTGGCGTCATAATTCTGATGCTGTAGTACTCTACCAGCCTGATCGCCACATGCTGCACAACGCTCGTGTTCCCCGCCCCATCCACCGCAGTCGCCCGAATAACATTTGTGCCAAGTGACAATGGTACCGTCTGCCACCAGTTCGGCAGGCTGCTTCTATCAATCGCTCCTCCTCCGCCCGTGTAATAATTCGTCCACTCGATAGCGGTCACCCCTGTCAGGGCGTCCGATGCTGTTCCCTGTAATTGCACACTCACCGCCGTTGTGATACTCGTACTGCCAGTCGGTTGGGTTATAGAGAGAACGGGTGCCGTCTGATCACAAATGATGCTTATCGCTGTGCTGCTGTTCGTCGCATACGAAGCACGTACCGTCGCTTCACAGCGGTTCGTCTGATTCGCAACCAACGCTACGGCTCCCACGTCCCACACGCCACCGTTCACACTAGCTCCATACACCAGACCATTCGCGCGGTTGCTCACTGTTACAGTTGCGCCCCCTTCTCCCGCGCTGTTACTCACATAACCACCAAGAGGTACTGCATTCTGAATTGTTGCATACCAGCCCCCTGGGCTTGGTACAGTAATGCCTATGATGGCCGTGCTCATCCTCACCGCATTGGTCCGCGCCAACCCGTGATTCCCGGCTCCATCCCATGCCCGCACCTGCACTGCATTTGTCCCGTATGCCAATCCCACGGTTGCCTGCCACGTGTCACCTGCCCCTATGCTCACACTCCCGCCGCTTCCCAGTGTCACGTTCTCCCACCGCATACTGCTCACCCCCGTGAGGATGTCTCGCACCGTTCCACGAAGTACGATGTTGCTACCCCACGTCGTCAATTCTCCTATCGTGTTGGTGATCACTACGCTCGGCGCACCTGTGTCGCATATCACCACCAACGGCGCAGTGTCAATTGTCTCCCCGCTTTGTCGCCGCAATTTTGCCCTCAGAAGGTTAGTCACACCCGGCTGCAACCAGACTCCACTTACACTCCATGTCGCCGCTGCCGGTTCCACCTGCCATGCCTGTCCCAGCGTCTCATTACTGACAATTACTCCCGTACCTGCAAACCCGTTTTGGTCACTCGCCTCGCCCCCCACTGTCATCCTATTTGTGCCAATTATCCACCAACCGCTCGCCGTAGGATTCGTAATCGTGATGCTGGCATCACCAGAACGATACACAACTCGCACCACTCCGCTCGTATTCCCTGCCGCGTCGCGTGCAAACACGAATACACTGTTGCTCCCAAGCATCAGCGGAACATCCGCCTGCCAACCGGGGAGACTCCCAAGACTTATCCCTCCAGATGCCCCATGGCTGTTGGACCACCCCATGCTCATCACCGGGCTGAGCGCATCAGCAACAGTGCCACTGATCCTCATGTTCGAGGCGTTCGTGATCGTGTAGCTTCCCGCGGGCGTGCTGACAACAATACTCGGCGGTGACGTGTCGCACACCACATGACAACTCACCCATTCCGTCGTCCCAAGCCAGCGATACAACCCCGCACGTAGCTCATTGGTCCATCCCGCCATCAGTTGCATTCCAGTCACAAGCCACGGTGTTTGCGCCGGCGTTACTACGACCGCTGCAGCATTCCGAGCAAGATTCGTCACCCGTATTGTCGCCGTCTCTAGTCCGTTCTCGTCGCTCGCCGTCCCTCCCACGTTTATAGCCACAGCATTCGTATAATGTAACATGCCACCTGCCGGCTGCGTCATCGCAATGCTCGCCCCTCCCCGCCGCAGAATCACGCTTGCCGCACTGTTGCTGTTGCCCGCCCGGTCCCAGCCCGTCAGCACTAGCTGATTGCTACCCATCACTAAGTCTACAGACGTACTCCAGATCGGTAACCCTGTCAGAGCCAGATCTCCCAAAACGACTCCATTACGGAACAGTTGCAGCCGTGCCACCCCTGACAACGTGTCGCTCGCTGTCCCGCTCACTACGCATGCAGCTACATCTGTCACTATTGTGCCCGCAAACGCCGCACTAAACCCCACCTGCGGCGCCACCGCATCAACAACAATGTCCAGTTGCGATGTTTGATGATACCCAAGTGGTCGTACCAGCACGGCGTTCACTGGATTGGTTTGATTCGCGACCAGCGCTAACCCCGGCGTTTGCCATGCAGACGCGCCTCCAAGTGTGTGTCCCGACCCACTGGTTCTGTTCGTTACAATTATCTTGTCGTTGCTGAGGCCGTTGGCATCCGCCGCCGTCCCCCCTATCACGCAACTCATCGAGTTCGTCAACCACGTCCCCGTGCTTGTCGGAATGGTAATGTTGATGTTCGCAGCCCCACTGTGCCAGACCAGGCCGGTCACTGCCCTCGCGTTCCCTACCCCATCCCAGCTCTCGATCCGCACCGTGTTCACTCCCACACCTACCCCTACCAACGCCTGCCACCTCTCTCCCTGCACGGTACACGCCCCGCTCGTCCCCAACTCAATATTCTCCCAACGCACACTCACTACCCCACTGCCCGCATCCCGCACCGTCCCAGCGATCGTCACCACTGCCACATCCGTCGTTATCCGCCCACCCGCAGGATTGGTTATTGCTACCTCAGGACCGGCAAGATCCGCGTACACACGTACTACCCCGCTCGTCACCTCACCACCGTACATCCGTTGAAGTATCGCTTGCAGCACGTTTGTCGTGTTCCCAGCCAACACCACATTGCTACACACCCACGCCGGTACCCCCGCGCCACTCACATGCCGTGCCCCCCGTGTCAAGTTCGTCACTATAATCTGAGTCCCAACAAAGCCGTTTTCATCGGCTGCCGTCCCCGCCACAACTATGTTCGTGTGCCGCACTGCCGTCACCAACCCTTGCGCCGGATTCGTGATCGTTATGCTGGCTGTCCCCGGAACAAAAATGATCCGCGTGACGTTGCTCACATTCCCTGCCCCATCCTCGCAACTCACTACCAGCACGTTGCTCCCAACCGTTAATGGCACGTATACTTCCCACGTAGGTAGGCCTTCTAACCCTATCGGCCCGCTCCCGCTCGCGTAATTAGTCCAACGCATTGCCGCAATCCCCGACAACCCATCTGTCGCCGTCCCCCGCACAAAATATACATCCACGTTCGTCACCGTATACCACGCTGCCGGATCGGTCACGCTTACCTCCGGTCGCACGTTGTCAAACAACATTTGCTGCGCTGCGTTCCCGCTCCGCCCCGCCCGGTCTCGCCCATACGCCACCAGCGTGTTCCACCCACTCGTCAGCACTACTACTACACTCCACGGGCTGCTCGTAAGCTCACCAGTTGCCCCGCTCGTTACATTCGACCACCCCCGCATATCCCACCCGCTCGACGGCGCCGGATCGCTCATCGTCCCCTGCCACGTTACACTGCTGCTCGACGTCGTATACGCATTCCCACCGGCAGGCGCTGTGATCGTCACCACTGGATTGGCTTGATCGCTAAATGCCTCCACCACCACTGTCTGGCTCGTTCGTCCAGCTGCGTCCGTCACCAAAAATTGAATCTGATTCACCCCGGCCGTCAGCCCCACCGTCACGCCGCCCCAGGTGCTGCTCGCCGCTATGCTCCCGTGCGCCCGTGTCGTGCGATTGCTCCATAATACGTTACCCAAGCCAAATGTTGGTGGCGGGTCACTCGCTGTGCCGCCAAATGTCACTTGCGCCAGCGCCGTTGTAAAATTCCCTCCGCCGCTCGGTGACGTCACCTGTATAACCGGGTTTGATGCATCATACCACACCTCGACCACATCACTCCCACTCCGCCCCGCTCTGTCACTCACTGTCACAGTAATCACGTTTGTCCCAGCCACAAGCGTCACAAACCCCGCATTCCAACTGTTCGAACCCGCCAAGCTGCCTCCTGCACCTGCCGTCCGGTTCGACCACACAAGCGCGCCAAGCCCACTCGAGGGCGGAGTGTCTTCTGCAGTCCCCGCCAACACCACCGCTGCGACGATTACTGTGCACCGCCCTGCACCCGTCGGCGAACTGATCTTGATCACCGGGTTCGTCTGGTCTGAGAACACAACAATCTGCGCCGCGCTGCTCTCCCGGCCAACTCGGTCACGCGACCACACCCGCAGTTGGTTAGTCCCCGCCTGCAACAATATGTCTGCCACACTCCAATTTGTCCCGCTCACCACAAAACCACCCACGTTCCTCGTCATGTTGCTCCAGACCACTCCTGCCAGCCCGCTTGATGGTTCAGGATCGTTTGCTGTTCCGTTCAGCGTCACCCGGTCTGCTCCCGTCGTAAACCCCTGCCCACCCATCGTCGTAATCACTACTGACGGATTATGTTGATCACTGAAAATCTCCATGCTATCTGGCGCGCTGATCGCTCCTGACAACGTTCGTGACCATACCTGTATCGTGTTGTTTCCTGCATTCAACGCCGCTGAAAACGACCATGTGTCACCTCCAGCAAATTCCCCCACTATACCGTTCACTGCTCGCAAAAATGAATCCCATCCACTGGGCGGTTGCGGCTGCGTCGCTATCCCGCTGATTGTGACGTTGTTCAGCGCCGTCGTCCAGGTGTTACCTCCATTCGGACTCTCAATCACAATTGTTGGCGAGTCCGTGTTATAGAACACAGTCCGCGTCGCCGGCGCACTCCTCCGCCCACTGGCATCCACTGCCCATACTCGGATCACATTCGTCCCTCCTGCTAACGGTATCCCTGGTGACGTCCACGATACGCTACCGCCGAAGGTACCCCCAACGCCTACTGTCTCGTTTGACCACAGAAACGCTCCCCACCCGCTCGACGGCGCCGCATCACTCGCCGTCCCCGCAAGTTGAATGCTCGAGAATGTCGTGGTCACAATCACCCCTTCCGGATAATTCGTAATCGCTATCGCCGGGTTGTCCTGATCGCTGAATACCTGTACGCTCACACCAGTCCCCACATTCCCTGCCTGGTCTCGCGGCCACATCCGAAAAACGTTCACACCACGTGCCATTGCCACGTTGGTCACATTCCACGTGCTCCCTCCAGCCGTCGTTCCTCCCAACCCCACTGTGGTGTTTGACCACACAAAAGCACCAAACCCACTCGATGGCATCGGATCATCCGCAGTCCCCCCAAAACTCACCACTGCCAGCATCGTTGTAATACCGCCCGCCGCCGTCGGGTTCGTGATCACGGCTGTCGGCGCACGGTCGTCTACCAGCACCTGTACCACCGTCGCCGGCCCTGTCCGCCCAGCTTTGTCCACTGCCCAAATTAGTATCTGATTCCACCCGCTCGTCAATGGCGCATCCGTCCATAACCATGTCGGCCCCCCAGGCAATGTCCCCGCTACGCCCCGCGCCATATTCGACCACCCATACCACCCAATCCCGCTCGACGGCTCCGGATCATCTCCGTACCCTCCCAAACTCATTGTGCTAAACTGCGTCGTGTACGTGTTCCCAACTCCAGGCACCGTTACTGTCACTGCCGGATCATACGCGTCGTAAAACACATTCAGCATGTCACTGCCCATCCGCCCCACCATGTCCCTCGCCCATACCCGTATCACGTTCGTCCCAGCAATACAACTAATCGCAGGTGTGCTCCACGTGTACCCTCCCGTTATGACCCCGCCACTGCCCGCCGTCCTATTCGACCACACAAACGCCCCAAACCCACTGCTCGGTGATGGGTCGTCCGCCGTCCCGCTCAAACTCACTTGCGCCACAATCATCGTGTGCCACTGCGCCACCGCCGTATCCACCGGCTGCCGAATCCGAATGCTCGGATCGCTCAAATCCACGAAAATCTGCCGCACAGCGTCCGTGCTCCGGTTCCCCGCCGCGTCTTGCATAAATCCGCGGAAAGTGTTCATGCCCTCTCTTAGCGCCACCATCGCCACGCTCACATTCGTAACCCCCGTACTAAGCTGCCAGCGCCCCAGTTCACTTACGCTCCCCGGTGTCACGTTCGATACCACTGCAAGCGCTAACTGCCACGCATCCGTCCCTCTCAACGTGATTACCACGCTCCCACTGCTCCCGGTCGCATAATCTGCGCTTGGGACGCTGAACCAACTCATCGGTGGGTCATTGTCCCGTGTCACCATCACGGTATCATATGCCGTCTCTCCCGCCGCGTTCGTCCCGTACACACGCAGATCATTTTGACCACTCGCAAGGCTAATGCTTGGCGTCGTCCACGCTGGTTGCGCCAAAAAATTCACACGAGCGCTCGTGGTGACATTGCTCCCCCACATCCATCCCACCACATGCGCGTTGTTCGTCCCCGCCACCGTAACGCTGCCCAAAGTCGTAAAAAAGGGCGCATTCGTGATGTCAACAAACGGCGCACCTACAGTCTGCCGCGTGATTACCACTTCACCCCCATATGCTACCACACCCGCCGCGTTCGTCCCATACAC
>JAOACZ010000056.1 GCA_026417575.1 bacterium
CCATTGCCCCGCACCGAGCAGAGCGGAGAAGCTCACATCCCTGCAACGTTACTTACGCCCACATCTGCACCCGATCCAAAACCAGCGCGTGGCATAGCACCTGCCGCACCGCTCCCGTCACCCACGACCACCCAGGCGACAGTGCCCGCGAGCTCAGAGGAGTTTTTCCTGGCTAGCGAGTGCGTACTCGCCGAGGAAGTACCCCGTTTCGTCCCCCCGCCCGGCGATCGCGCGTCTCAATTGCGGGCACTCCGCGCATTTATTGGCGATTGCCAGCGCTGCCCCATTCTGGCTCGTAGTCGAACCCAAATAGTGTTTGGCGTCGGCAACCCCCACGCCGAGATTATGTTCGTCGGCGAGGCTCCCGGTGCCGACGAAGATGCCCAAGGTATTCCTTTCGTCGGTCGCGCTGGTCAGCTTCTCACCAACATCATTGAAAAGGGTATGGGCCTACGCCGCGCGGACGTGTACATCGCAAACATCTTAAAGTGCCGACCACCGAACAACCGTGAACCTCTGCCCGATGAGGTCGCCAACTGCACCCCCTTCCTTCACGAGCAGTTGGCTATCGTCAAACCCCGCGTCATTGTCGCACTCGGTGCCTATGCAGCACGCTATCTCACCGGCTCTTCCACGCCGATCAGTAAATTGCGCGGCACATTTCATCACTATCGCGATATTCCCGTGATGCCCACCTTCCATCCCGCGTACCTCTTGCGCAACTACTCCCCCGAAAACCGGCGCATGGTATGGGAGGACATGAAGAAGGTGCTCGCGTATGTGCGCGGGTAGCCAACACGCCACGCCAAGCGCAGGCTCGCCCACCTGCACGCGCGTGCGCGTCGTATTCGAGACGCGCCTAAATCACACCTACGATTATTGCGTGCCACCAGCGCTTGCCGCGCTCGTCCGCCCGGGAACGCGCGTGGTCGCCCCCTTGGGCAAATCCGAGCGCGTCGGCTATGTCGTGGAATGTGACCCACCCAAATTACCAGGAGTACAATACCGGCCCATCCTGCGCATGCTCGACACCGATGCGGCTATCACGCCCGAGATGATGGCCCTGGCCCAGTTTGTTGCCCGCTACTACTACTGCTCGCTTGGCGCCGCGTTGCGCTGCTGCATGCCCGCACCCGTTCGCAAACGCAGTGAGACGGCCGTAATGGCCCATGTGGTCAAACTAGCCCGTCCACGAGAAGAAGTGCTCGCCCACGTGCAGGCTATCCGCTCACGCGCACCGCGCATGGCCGAACTCCTCCGCTTGCTTGCCACCCATCCTCATGACGAACCTATCCGCCTCAGCGCGCTCGTCGCCCGCGCGCAAACAAGTGTTGCCACTGTCCGTACTCTCGAACGCCAGGGCTGGTTGACTGTCTCACTGGAAAAACAGCGCCCGCGCAGCGAGGAAGGCTGGATTCCTGTCGGCGCGCCAGCCCTCACTCCCGCACAGCAACACGCCGTGCAGACCATTCTCGCTGCCCGCGATACCTTCCGCGTCTTCCTTTTGCAAGGTGTCACCGGCAGCGGCAAAACAGAAGTGTACTTGCGTGTGATAGGCGATGCCCTCCAACGTGGACGCGGCGCCATTGTCCTCGTCCCCGAAATCGCCCTCACTCCACAAACAGTTGAGCGTTTCCGTGCCCGCTTCGGTGAACGCGTCGCGGTCCTCCACAGTAGCCTCACGGATCACGAACGCCTTCAGCAGTGGTGGAGCATTCGCGATGGCCATGCGCGCATCGTCGTCGGCGCGCGGTCCGCACTCTTTGCACCCGTGCAGCGCCCCGGGGTCATCGTCGTCGACGAAGAACACGAACGCACCTACAAGCAAGCTGACGAGGTCCCCCGTTATCACGCCCGTGACCTCGCAGTCATGCGCGGACGCCTCCATGGCTGCCCGGTCATCCTCGGCAGTGCTACCCCCTCGCTTGAAAGTCTCTATAACGTCTGGCGCAAAAAGTATCAGCTTCTCGAGCTGCCCGAGCGCGTTGCCGGCGGTACCTTACCTTCCATCCGCCTCGTAGATATGCGCGAGGAAGTCCGTGTCGCTCCTCAGCTCGCCATCATCTCCCGCCCGCTGCGCGAAGCCCTGAAAGAATGCCTCGGCCGCCGCGAACAAGCTGTCCTCTTCCTCAACCGCCGCGGCTATTGCCCAGTACTCGCTTGCCCAACCTGCTACTACGTTCACCACTGCCCGCAGTGTGCTGTCTCCCTGAGTTATCATGCCTCGCAACAGCTCATTTGCCATGTCTGTGGCCACACCGAGCCCTACGCACCGCCATATCATTGCCCGGAATGCCGTCGCACGCTGGCCCTCGTCGGCTTCGGCACTCAACGCGTCGAAAAACACCTCGCCACGCTCTTCCCCCATGCGCGCATCGCTCGCATGGACCGCGATACCACGCAGCGCCGCGGCAGCCATGAGCGCATCCTTAGCGCCTTTGGCGCCGGCCACATTGATATTCTGCTCGGAACCCAGATGATTGCGAAAGGCCTCGACTTTCCCAACGTCACCGTCGTGGGCGTGCTCAACGCCGACATCGCTCTCCACGCACCAGATTTCCGCGCCACAGAGTACACCTGGCAGCTGATCACCCAAGTGGCCGGCCGCGCCGGACGCAGTGACAAACCCGGCATTGTCATCGTCCAGTCGGCCGAGCCATCTCATCCTGCTATCACTGCTGCTATCTCTGGCCGCTGGCGTGAATTTGCTCGCACGGAACTGGAGGCGCGTCGCACCCTCGCGTACCCACCCTTCAGCCACTTGATCAACCTGATCATCAAAGGACGTGACGAACACCGCGTAATAACGGCTGCCCAGGAACTTGTCCTTGAACTAGGATACGTGCGTGAGCGCCTCTCTCCCACAGTGCACGGCTGCGTCCAAGTATTGGGACCGGCGCCGGCGTCGCTCCCCTTGGCGCATGGCTTTCACCGCTGGCAGGTCACCCTAAAATCATCCGCCGTGTGCGCCTCCTTGGACCATCTGGTCACCCCTGCTCTGCGCGCCAAATCCTACCGCGGTGTCGAAATCATCGTGGACGTGGATCCCTGACCCCTACGCCTGCTCTGCCTATCCTCATAGCTTCTTCAACCACGACCTCACGCAGGGATCACGTCGGCTAAAGTGGGAGGTAAAAATAGCGTCCTAGGCCGATCGTAAACACTAAACAACCATAAAGCGCGTGCTCTACACTCACCGCCAATGTCGACCGCGTGCGCAAGTACGTGTGAGACAGCATAATCCCTGCGAGAAACGACAGAACCACCGCCGGCACATTCCCGAAAACAACGTGCAACCACCCAAACGCTACGCTGCTTGCCACCACCATTGCTAGAGGCGTCGGAAAGATCACCGCATAGCGCGCAAAAAAGCACGTCCGGTAAATTAGTTCCTGCGGATACGCCGAAAGTCCAGGATAGAGAAGCATGACTAGCGCCCACATCACCGGCCGACTCCGCGGAAATCGCAAGAAGTATTCAGGGCCAAGCCACCATGTCGCCGCCGCTATAACCACCGCCGCAAGCAGCCCCCGCCACACAAACGAGCTCACGCACGAGCGTAGTGTGCCCACCTCGAGCAATGGCCGCCAGGTCCCCCATGTGCACCGTGCCAGCCACATCGCTAGGACCAGCAGCCCATACAATGCGGGTACCTTTGCGTAACGCATCCATGGATGAGCAAACACCAACGGTAGCACGCCGTAAATAAGTACGCACTCAATCCACAGCCAACACCTGCCCCATATGCTTCCGCGCTCAGTACTCACCGCGCTACCAGCACATGACTCAGCCACTCCCCCATGCCATTGAAGATCATCTGTACCGCCACCGCACAGACAATCAAACCTGTAATCCGGACGAGTGGCCCTGTCGCATTGACGCGATTTAATGCACGACCGATACCCACTGCAGCCAGCATGCATACGAGGTTCACCAGCAGGGCACAGCTCAACGCCGCAATGGTCATCAGCACACCCCGATGCGCGGCATAGGAAAGCGTGGCAGTGATCGTACCCGGCCCCGCAATCAGTGGCGCGGCCAACGGTACGATCGAAATGTCTCTCGTGCGGTGATACAAGCGCGCATCATAAAAACGTCCATGCTGAACCGCGTTGAGTCCCACGAGAAACAAAATGACCCCCCCAGCCACATTCAGCGAGAACAGCTCCACGTTGAACACCTTGTCCAACACGACGTTGCCAATCACAGTCAAGACACACAAAATCACAAACGCGGCTACCGTTGACTTGATCGCTACAGGCCGCAACGTGCGCCAGGTGTAGGCAGGCTTCATCGTCGAGAGCAAAAAGATCTTGCTCGCCGGATTGACCAGTGCCACCAGATACGCTGCCATCTCAATAAATTCACCCAGCCTCATCGTCACACCTGCTACCGGCGCAGCAGCGCCGCGCGGATCTTCACTACCGCTTTCTTGATCGTGCCTGCCATGCGCGTCGTGCTGATCTGGGTCCGGTGCGCGTCGCCGGGAAAAAACACCGCAAAACGATCGTAGCGCAGATCAGCCCGCAGCGGCGCAAGCGCCATGCTCGTGTAAAACTCAGCGTCGCGCGCCGGATCGTACGGCACTTTGATCTCCAACGTGTCCGCCGGATACCATTCAATACGTTCTACCCCCGCGAGTACGCAGTGCACGTCGGCATACTCACGATGCGCTTCCAGAGCCGCCTCGCGCCGCGCGCACGACTGGTAACTTAACACCCGCACATACAAGTCTTGCCCGCGCAACTGCGTTTCACCTTCCGGGCAATCCAACGGCAGCGCCGTCAAAAACTCACACGCATCTTCCCACGCGCTGCCAAGCGGGTAGGCGCGCCAGTTTTCCAAGCGATCAAAGATCATGACACTACTCCACGGCTGTGCGACATGGAGTGAGCGCTGATTGATCCGCCGTCACCTCTCTCACTACTGCGTCCGTTTCGCCAAAGGAAAAACCACATGTCGCCTGCGTCACCCACTCATGTGCCGTACGCGGATATTTACGGCACGCCGGGGGCCGAAAACGGTAAATCCGGCACCGAGGCGTCCCAGCCGCATCGTGCGTAAGAAATGGACAGCGGAATACCAGCTGGCAACACGCCCCACATGCCTGACACGCACCACTGCGGCGGCGGTCAACCGGGAGAAACGCCGTAAGAATTCGGAGCAGTTTTTTCCACATAATTCACACTCTTCGCCGGTTACGGATGAACGTTCCTAAGTTCTCCAACATGGATGTGTTGTCTGGATATTTCTCCATAAGCATCAGCAGCAGCCGCATGGCATCATCCGCTTTGACATTCGACAAAAACCGGCGCAGAGCCATCACCTGACGATACTCCGTCGGCGTGAACAGCCGCGCTTCCTTGCGCGTGCCGCTGGCATTCACGTTGATCGCCGGAAAAATACGCTGTTCCGCCAAATGACGATCTAGTACAATCTCGCAATTCCCAGTACCTTTAAACTCCTGAAAAATAAGCTCGTCCATCCGCGAGCCAGTATCGATCAGCGCTGTGGCGATAATCGTCACCGTGCCCCCACCTTCGATCGCGCGCGCCAGACCAAAAAACCGCCGCGGCACGTCCAGAGCACCAGCCTCCAATCCCCCCGATAATGTTCGCCCACTCCCAGACCCTTTGATATTGAACGCACGCCCCATACGCGTGAGACTGTCAATCAACACCACCAAGTCACGCCCACATTCTAACTCTGTCCGCACCATCGCCAGCGTGAGCTCGGCTAACTCGACATGTTCATCCACACTTTGATCGTTCGAGCTGGCCAAAACCTCCACATCCACCGCACGGCGGAAATGAGTGACTTCCTCCGGCCGCTCGTCTACCAACAAGGCTATCACACGTGTGGTCGGATGCGCGCTGCGTATCGCGCGTGCAATCTGCTCTAACAGCATGGTCTTGCCCGCTTTCGGAGGCGAGACGATCAAACCCCGCGTCCCTCTCCCGATCGGCGCAATCACATCTACCACACGCATACTCGGTTCCCCCGTGATCCCCAGCTGAAAGCGTTCGTGCGGGTCTATCGCCACAAGATCACTAAAGCGCGGGCGTGCACGATATTCGTCTGGTGTCAACCCGCAAATCGTTTCTACTGTCTCCAGTTCAACCTGCTGTTTCCACACACGCGCTACCCCACGTACCGTTGCACCATCCTGGAGCGCATACCGCGCCACCTGGTTACGGGAGATGCGTGCATCCTGCGGACTTGGCTTAAACGAACGTGCCGGATCACGCAACACCCCATTGCCTTTGTCATCAATCTTTACAACACCACATACGGGTACAAGCTCCGCCATCTTATCCCACCTCCTTTGTCGCTTACTTCGCCGACGTACGCGCCCGCCGCCGACCACGCCGTGTCCCCACACCCCGTTCGCCATCTCTCGCCTCTCCCCCTTCCGGCGCATACGCACGCAATCCTTCTACATATGCCGCATCTAACAGCATCGCCATCAGTCGACATCCATCCTCGGTCTGATTGAGCGACCGCGCCAGCGGTAAAAACCGCTGCAAACGCTCCCATTCCACCCGATCCAAACCACGCAGGCGCGCCTCGAGCAACGCAATCGTGCGCTCCGCAACTAACTCTCCCACCTCCTCATCCCCCGGCACTACTTCTTCCGTCAGCTCAATCCTATAGCGAGCAGCTATTTCCGCTAGCTTCGCTTTCTCCATGCTCGTCACTAACGTAATGCATACCCCGCTCGCACCCGCACGCCCTGTCCGCCCGGCCCGATGTACGTAGCTCTCCGCATCCTCCGGCACATCGTATTGTATCACGTGCGAAAGGTAAGGAATGTCGATCCCACGTGCCGCTACATCCGTAGCGACGAGAAAACGCAAGCGATGCGTGCGAATCCGCTGCAGTACTTTCTCTCGCGCAGCTTGCGCAAGGTCTGACGTGATCTCGTCTGCGTCATATCCAAATCGTTGCAACACCACCGTCACATAATGTACGTCATTTTTCGTGTTACAAAAGATGATCGCTGACTGCGGATTTTCGACCTCAATGATGCGCACCAAAGCACGATCCTTTTTCAACGCCGGTACAACGTAGTACACATGTTCCGTCTCCGCCACGTGCACGTGCGCGTGACTGAGACTTAAAAAATCTGGCCTGCGCATAAACAGCCGCGCCAATTGGTGTACCAGCGGCGGAAACGTCGCTGAAAACAAGTACGTCGCATAGCCACTATCTGGCAGATAACGCTGAAGCCGTTTCATGTCTGGATAAAAACCCATCGAAAGCAGTCGATCCGCTTCGTCCACCACCAGCACACGCAACGCCGTCAAGCTTAGTACATCATTCATTAGATGATCTAAAACCCGCCCCGGCGTGCCAACCACAATGTGCGCACCACCGCGTAATGCTGCCACTTGCGGTCCGTAACTTACTCCCCCATACACCGCAGCAACACGCAGGCCCGTACCAGCCGCCAGCCGCTCTGCCTCGCCGCTCACCTGCGCACACAGCTCGCGCGTCGGCACCAACACCAGCGCCTGACACCCCGCATGCTGCGCGTCCAGCAGCGTTAACATCGGCAGCACAAACGCACCCGTCTTCCCACTCCCCGTACGCGATTGCACAATCAAATCACGCCGCGCCAGTACGTACGGAATCGCCGCAGATTGTACTGGCATAAGACGTGTCCAGCCCACCCGCGCCATCCCCCCCCGCATCTCCGCTGGCAAATCCTCTACTCCTATCGGCGCTAACGCCTCGCTCGGCTGAATCACACTCCTGTCCGCCGGCGTGCCTTCTGCAGGTTCTGCGGGGGAGGCTAACGAGGACTCAGGTGCGGCACCATCCCTAGGCTCGTTCACACGGTCCTCTAACACTGAATACTTCACGAGACCACCACGCGTATTATAACGAACTCCTTTACAGAAAGCAAATTCACATGGTAGGTGCACTTAAAATCCAGCCAACGCCCGAGAAAGGCCATCAAAAATTCAACCGAACGGGCAGTGCACAGATCGTAATTGATCCAACCGAAAACAAACGGACAGTTGCATGAAGAACACGCAGGTAAGACTCGATAAAGCGAAGTCAGAAATGAAGAAAGCAACAAGATTGTGAAACGCATGAGACAGTTGTGCCTGCGCAGCACAACAAAGAAAGACGAGATGCGGCTGCTGTATGCGTAGTGTGCAACCACCGGCTTTAATCACACTCAGGTGGTCGCCCAAATACACAAAGCGCGCGGACACACCGCTAGCCCGCGTTGCACACTCGCGTGCCCTTGAACTGCTTCCATCCCATGCCCGCGCCGCCTGATATCTATGAATGTGATCTTATCGAGCACACTCGCGGCTAGTGGCAGCCAGCATCTCTACACCGCCCTTGTGGTAGACGTGTTCACGACCTGGCGCAACACGCGTGCTTAACCGTGTTGGCGTGTCGGATCGACCGCGCGGAGTTGCAGACGCACGAAGAAAGCCTGCTGAAATACCTCCTGCAGATGCGCAGCCGCGCACAACAGAGTGCGGAACTATCGCTATGGCGCGCCACGGTTGTCGCAGCAGCACGCCAAACGTGCAAGGCGCCTACCGTCGCCAGGTTCACGCCGCACCGAACTTACACCAAACGATCAGCTGTGGGCATGAGCACGGAGCTGCATTTTCAATCTCTTGAAAAAGCCCACTTTCAGCCCCACGACCGCGGCTGCAGAGTGGGCCCCAATCTGGTTCGCTTTATTAGCGCTTTTTCACAATCCCGCGCCTCATCGTCATCCGCGCCATGAACACGCGCGGTTCTTCTTCTCACGTCCGAATGCCTTTTCTCGCGTCAGCTTCGACCACCGCTGTGTGCCGCATACCCGTCGCCAGTACTCTGATTATGCCTTGCCATCACCTGCCGCTTTTCGTCAGTCATGTTCTTCCGTTGACCCCATTCCTCCAACTTCACCGCCCTCTCACCACCGCGCGGAGCGCACATATCTCTACACGGCTACCTGGGCTCGAAACTTATCGTCAACTTTGCCTTTCACTTGCCTCGGTACCCTCTCTCGAGTCACACTCCCCACTACCTCACCCCCTTCTCTTCTTGCACTGCCCATCTCTTACTTCACGAGAACCAGCCAGCAGCGCGGGCTTCCTCCTCGTCCGCAGGCATGCCCTCCCACGGACCCCAGCCCGGCGCCTCGTAGCGCTTCGGCACTTCTCCTCGCAACACAAAATCGTTCGTGGTAACTAACCACTCCTGCAAACGCTGTGCTAGCGCTGCCTCCACAGCCCGAAACTCCGGTCGCCCCGCCACATTAATAAATTCTTGCGGATCATGGCGAACGTGATACAGCTCCACTTCCGCGCGCGGCTCGCGCGGCGGCGGCACACAAAACTCCAGAGGTGTTCCCAATGGTACCGCGTGCCCCGCCACCTCCCATGGCAACCATGGACGGCACTTCACATCCGGCGCAAAATACTTGATGTAGTGAAACTCCGTCGTGCGGATCGCTCGCACCGGGTCATACCGATCCTCATACTCATCTCTTACCCCGTGCATCCGAGGCTCGCCGTGAAAATTGCGTTCGATGAAGATTGCCTCATGTGCTATGTACTTTCCACCGCTTAACACCGGCCAGAATGATCGCCCATGCAGACCAGCCGGTACGGGTATTCCCGCCGCCTCAAGTAGCGACGGCACAAGATCAATATTTTGAATGAGATGATCACACACGCTCCCCGCGCGCGCCGCATCCGGAAGGCGAATCATCAATGCAATCTCCACACCGCGGTCATATAATGTGCCTTTGCTGCGCGGCCCGGCGATCCCGTGATCGGTCGTGAACACGATAATCGAATCGTGATCATGCCCTAGCGCACGCAGCCCTTCGAGCAGACGGCCGAACTGCGTATCCATGTAGCGCAACGCCGCCTGAAATCGCCCCAGTTGGTGCCGAATAGCCAGCGTGTCGGGTACGTAGGGCGGTACATACACATCCTCCGGTGGGACGATCCCGCCGTGGACCGCCTCCGCTTTGTGCCACGTGCTCGCGTGCGGCTCCTGGCTACCTATGTTCAGGTAAAAAGGTCGCGTCCGATCACGCCGGGCGAGATACGCAAGTGCGTCATCTACTGCACGGCGTACGTCAAAGTGCACCCAGTGCTTTTGAAGATCTACTTGGTAACGGTTGAGCCCAGGATGGCGCTCATGCTCCATCCCACTGTGGATTGTTTCATAACCGGCCGTGTTGAAATAGTCCACGATGGTTGGGACATTGTTAGCAAGCGGCCAGCCCATGTGCGCTAACCCGACTCCCCCGCTGCTGTGCGCATAAAGACCTGTCATCGCACAGATGCGCGAGGGCGTGCAGGCAGTCGCATTACAAAATGCGTTTTCGAAGCGCACTGCCTCCGCCGCAAATGCATCAAGACACGGCGTCGTTACCGGTATATGATAACAACCAAGATGCCTACCCACATCGTGGGCTACAAAGTAAATGATATTCGGACGGGCATTCACTGCTGTAGTATACCAAAGTGTTTGCAAAGCATAGGTGTGCTACGCGATTACCTGCGAATTGTCAAACGCACTCTGCTGTCCCACATGAGCACCCCACCTTCTCGATCGCCCGCGCGAGTAGCTTTGACGCCACTTACTCGCCTCCACAACTGCTACTCGCACGCCTCGCGTAACTCCGCTACACTGGCGCCTGTTCCCGCTGCACGCATACTGCTTGACATGGTGCGCCGGGCAGGATTCGAACCTGCGACCTACGGATTAGAAATCCGTTGCTCTCTCCAGCTGAGCTACCGGCGCTCACCCCTCTCCGTACATTACCGTCGCATACGGCTATGATAGCCAAACGCCCGCAGGGCGTCAAACTGTTTTCCCCCGCATTTTGCTGTGCCTGCGCCCTCCACGCGTATTTTCACGCTGTCATCGCCTCCCACCGGTCTAAAGCGTGGTGCGATGGGATCCCTGCCACTTTACACCCAGTAAGAATGATGACACAGTTTGGCGTCTGTCCCACAGCGTATCGCGCACTCAAATCCCTACCCTGCTCCTATCCGTGCCATTCCATACACAGTGGCATTGACACCTCGCAGGCCAATTGCTACTATGTAAACGTTTACTACCTCGTCGACAAATATGGCTACCCTACGTGACATTGCTGCGCATGCCGGCGTAAGTATCTGCACGGTTAGCAAAATACTTAACCGTGCCCCTGGTTGGCAATCATATACCCCTACGTGCGTTGCCCGCGTCCAGCGTATCGCCTCGCAGCTCGGGTACCGCCGTCATTACGTCGGTGTGGCACTCCAAACAGGTCGCACCGACGCTCTCGGCATGGTGATCCCTTCGCTCACTCCCCGGGATATGCGCAACGGCTTTATTACCTCTCTTATTTCCGGCGTCGAAATCGGTGCGCGCGCGGCCGGGTGTCACTTCGTTATGATCGGCCCAGGCACCGATGGCGACATCCTCGCCAATAGCCTCCGTGTTCTTGAGGAAGGGCGTGTGGATGGCCTGATCGTGCCGTGGTTTGCTTGTCGCGGCACTCTGGTACACCGGCTCGAACACGCAACCAAACCAATCGTGATCATCGGTGATGCCGGCGCTACCACCCAACCCGTCGTGACCATCGACCACGCTGAAGGCATCCGTCAGGCGATGCACCACCTCCACCAGCTCGGTCATCGTCACGTCTGCTGGTGCGGTACCCGGCACCCAAGCGCCATCGAGCAGCAGCGTTATCACGCCTTTACACAGGCGGCGCGCGAGCTGGGCATGCACACTGAGGCGCTGCGTATTCCAATCCCGGCCTACTACGAGATGGCCGACGTGATCTCTGCAGCCCGTCGCCTCGTGGGTGCGCGCGCGCAGCAAACAATCAGCACCACCGCCACCATCTGTTACAACGAAGTGATCGCTCTGGGCGTGTACGCCGGCATGCGCGACATTGGTCGCGATATCCCTCGCGATATGTCGGTCATCGGTTTTGACGACATTTACGCCTGCCTCGCCTCCCCACCTATGACCGTGGTCAGTCATATGTTAGATGAACTCGGTACCAGGGCAGTCCACCTCCTCCTTCGTATGCGTGACAGCTCCACCGCAGCGCAGCGTGTGCGCGGTCAACGTATCATCGTCACACCAAAACTCATGATTCGCGCCAGCACCGCTCCACCGCCAAACCTGTGACTCCTTTTCCATTTATTATCATTTCACCCCTCAGAACCCCTATGCCCACGTTTCGCTTCTTGTTTCTTGTTGCGCTCTTTTCTTCTTTTTTGCACGTACCCCAGCTCTGGGCTGAACTGATCGTTATTGAAGGTGAAGACGCTCCACACGCGCGCGTCGTGCGCCATCCATGGTGGTACGATAAAGTGCGTACCAATGAATTATCTGGTGGCGCCTGGCTCAGTCACTTCGCCGAGCATGCCACAGGGGAGGTGGCCTATAGCGTCGTCATTCCTTCCTCCGGCACGTACTCCCTCTGGCTACGAGCCAATCCTACCGGTGTCCTTTCGTGGCAGTGGCAGCATGGCCCGTGGAAAAGTGTCGATTGGACACAGGCAGTCGACCGCCGAAACATCGCCGAAGATGATAAAATTGATTTGCGCTTCATTGCCTGGGTACGACTGGCCTCTCTGCATTTGTCCACCGGTACTTTTTCGCTCGCCTTCCGCATGCACAGCCCCGCCCAGCATCACGGCGCGATCGACCAGCTCGTCTTCACCAGCGAACCTTTTGTTCCCTATGGACCGTTCAGTGTCAACTCCCCACGTGGCCGCCTCGAGGTGTTTCGCAGCGAAGATTCCTGGGCCTTTGATCCGCTCGATGATCCATGCGATACCAACGCTGTGTTCGATCTCCGCACCCTCAACGAAACCTACGCCGGTCAGCACGGCTTCATCCGGCTCTCCGAGGATGGCATGTCGTTCGTCCGCGGAGACGGTCAGCCCATCCGCTTTTGGAGTGTCGTCGACGACAACTGGCGCGCTGCCCCAGATGCCATGCTCCACCATTGTCGCTTCATCGCTAAACGTGGTGTGAATATGGTCCGCATCCACGCCACTATCTGCGACGCGCGCGAAGGGGCAGCAGTGACTAATGTCGATGAGAAGGCTCTCGATAGCATCTTCCGTTTTGTAGCCGCCTGCAAAACAAACGGCATTTATCTCACCATCTCCCCCTACTGGGCATACGTCACAGCCCCACGTAGTTGGGGCATCAGTGGCTACGCCCAGAAGCAGCCGTGGGGCATACTCTTCTTCAACAAGCGTTTGCAAGACGGGTACAAAGTATGGGTGCGCGAACTCTACACCCGCGTCAATCCCTACACCGGCCTCGCCTTAAAGGACGATCCCGCAGTTGCTATCATCCAAATCAAAAACGAGGATAGCCTGCTCTTCTGGACGTTTGCCAATATTCAAGAACCGCAGCTCAAACTGCTGCGTCGCCGCTACGCACGCTGGCTCTTACGCAAATACGGCTCCTGGCAAAAACTCCAAGCAGCCTGGGGTGCCCTCGCGCAACCACTGGACAGCCCGGCACGCGGCGAAGTGGATTTCTTAAACCTCTGGGAACTTACCGCGGGTGCGCCCCCCGCCACATCTGGTCGCCTACAACGACAAGCCGACCAAACAGAGTTCCTTGCCCGCGTGCAGTATGATTTTTACGCGGATATGGTGCGCTACTATCGCCATACCCTCGGCTGTCGCCAATTGATCAATGCCATGAATTGGAAAAGCGCAGATGCCATCCTCCTCGACGACGCCGAACGCTGGAGCTACTCCGCCACAGATATTATCGCCGTCAACCGCTATACAGGCGCTATTCACATCGGCAAGAACAACGGCTACCGCGTTGACCCCGGACATTTTTATCAAAACCGCCCGGTCGTCAAATACCCTGCCACATTGCCCACCGCCCTCAAGCAGGTGGTTGGCCACCCCTTCGTCATTACCGAGAGTGCCTGGGTCTTTCCAGAAGAATATCAAACTGAAGGACCAATGCTCATCGCAGCTCACATGGCACTCACAGGCGTCGACTCTCTTTATTGGTTCGCCTTGAGCGAGACCACGTGGTTGCGTGACCCCCGGCGCCTCTTTTGGCCCGTACGCACATCCTACGCGTTGGACAAATGGTCCGGCTCCGTGCCTCAACAACTGGGCATGTTTCCCGCCAACGCGCTCGCTTTTCGGCGTGGGGACATTGCTGCCGCCTCTGCCCCAGTGGTGTATGAAGAGCGCGCCTTGGAAAATCTCTGGCGCCGCACCGTGCCAATCATCGCCGAGGAAGCTAAATTTGACCCCAACCGTGATCCCGGTGCTTTTGCCACGCATTCACCCATCAAACAAGACGTCGACCCACTTGCGTTTTGGGTCGGCCCTGTCTACGTCAAGTACGGCGGCTGCGAGTCCAATAGCTACGTAGCGCCGGCCCTTGCCTCGTGCATTGACCGGACGCATCAACGAGTCCGGAGCATCACGGGCGAGCTCATGCTTGATTACGCCACCGGTGTCTTTACCGTCAACGCGCCAAAGTACCAAGGCGTCGCCGGATTCCTCCTCGCCGGTGGCGGAAAATATCACCTACGCGACGTCACAATCGAAAGTAGCAATGCTTATGCCGCCATTGCACTCGTCGCACTTGACGACGCGCCCTTGAACACTTCGCATAAGATTCTCGTCCAGATTGGCACAGTCGTACGGCCGGGCAACTGGACTACAGAAGAAAAACGCGTGACCGTCGAAAACCAGCGCTTGTTGATGAAAGAAATCTTGGACACTGGTAAGCCACCCTGGCGAGTGCAGAACACACGTGTCCGCTTAACCGTCAAAAACCCCTCCCTCCGTTCCGCTACCTTGCTCGATGTGAACGGATACCGTACCCGTCCCATACCCGCCCACCACGACGAAACAAACGGCACGTTGCATGTCCAGTTGCCGCTGGCTACAATGTACGCCGTGCTGGAAGCCAGCCCATAAAACGCCACGGCGCACGCGGTCATGAAAACACCACGTGCGCCCGTGGCCACATTTGGTGGAGGCGGCGGGAATCGAACCCGCGTCCTGAACGTCTATCCGTGCCCCTTCTACATGCGTAGATGGTGTTTGTCATTTAATCCTTTGGCTGCCCACCATCAGGCCACCGCCGGACGAGCCCTTCCTCTCTCTCACTGCCACATCGAAGAGCACTATGCGACAGCCAGCCTGTTCATTGACGCTCCGTCATTCCCGACAGGCAGCAGAGATGGGGAACGTGCTGCGTTTCCTTACGCAGCAAGTGCGAGCTCTTCGTTCGCAGTTGTTGTAGGTGCCCGTTTGATAACGCGGCCAACGGACTTCCGCGGCATGCCGCGACACGGCTTCGACTCCAGTCGAACCCAGGACGCCCCCTTTCAAAGAACCTTGGTTCCTAGTATACCACGTCCCCGCCAAAAATGCAACCCAACGAGTGTGTGCAAACAGGCTTTTGAACTCTTTACCCTTTCTGCCATGGTGCGTCAATAGTTTGTTGCTCACCCTCATAGCGCGGACAGCCAGATGTTCGTGGCGGATGACCACGCCCAAGTTGTCTCCCACATCTGTCTGCCGTGTCCGCAGTTTGGGCAGCATGTCGCCTCTGTGGCATGCGCGTTCCGGCATTGCTTCTCGTCACGAGCCACGCGTACACACTGTGCTTCCCTCACCCAGCGAACCTAGCAGCTGAGAGTGTCGTTGAAAAAAAGGGCACGCCCACTCTGCTACCTTCACGTAATTGCCGATTCGGTGTCGCTTTGGAATAGAGGAACTCGTAGCCCGTGTTCGTCACGTTTTTGTATACTAGGGGCAACCACCAAGGAGATGTCTCATGCGAATTAGCGTGCTCGGGTCTGGCACGGGAACGAACTTCGTAGCCATTGCACAAGCGGTCGCACGCGGTGAACTGCGCAATGTCGACATTGCGCTCGTGCTGTCGGACATAGAAAACGCTGGTATCTTGGCCCGTGCGCAAGAGTTCGGTGTCCCGTGCGCGTACATTCCTGTTACGAATTTCAAAACAAAACTCGAAGGGCCGCCCGAGCAGGCCTACATTGAGGCACTGCGCGCCGCCGGGACCGACTACGTCGTCCTCGCTGGCTTCATGCGGATGATCAAGCGCGAGATGCTCGCAGCCTTCCCTCAGCGCATTATCAACATTCACCCTGCCCTTTTGCCGGCCTTCCCTGGCATTCATTCGTGGGAGCAGGCTCTGGCGTACGGTGTCAAGATCACTGGCTGTACCGTCCATTTTGTGGACGAAGGCATGGATACGGGACCGATCATCGCGCAAGCAGCGGTCCCCGTGCATGATGACGACACGCCTGCCTCCTTACACGCGCGCATTCAGCAGGAAGAACATCGCCTGTATCCTCGCGTGTTGCAGTGGTTAGCAGATGGGCGGGTACATATCCAAGGACGTCGCACGTTTCTCGTCCCCCCTGGTCCGTGAGGGGACGCTAAGTGGTGTAAAGACGACGCGCGGCGGATGAGAACGAACGGAGTGCGTGGCATCCAGTCTCAGGCTCTGTTCCAGCGCTGACAGGGATACTCCTGTTGAAAGAGGAATCGTCCTTTCGCGACATGGTGGCAACTTCCCTGCGACAACGCGGCCAGAGTTTATGCTTTTGCATTCAGCCTGCCAAAACGCTATAATACGGTCCTAAACATGGCTACAGTTAGCACCAGCGTGGAAGAAGAACAAAAGGCATTAATCATCATTCCGACGTACAATGAGCGTGATAATGTCACGCCGCTGTCGGAGACTATTTTGCGCACCTACCCGAACGTCGAGTTGCTCTTCATCGACGATAATTCCCCCGATGGCACCGGAGCGCTACTCGATGTTCTGGCAGCGCGAGAACCGCGCATTCACGTGCTCCACCGCCCGGGGAAGCTCGGCCTTGGGACGGCTTACGTAACAGGCTTTAAGTGGGCTCTCGCTCGTGACTATGTGTATATTTTCGAAATGGACGCCGACTTCTCCCATGATCCCAAGTACATAGCTGATTTTCTCAGCGCTATTCGCGATGCCGACTTAGTGCTTGGCTCACGCTACACCGTCGGCGTTAGCGTGATCAACTGGACCTTGCCACGTTTGCTCATTAGCAAGCTTGCTACCCTGTACGTACGGCTTATCACCGGCATGCCAGCGAGTGATGCCACAGGGGGCTTCAAGTGTTTTCGTCGTCGTGTGTTAGAATCCCTCGATCTTGATCGCATTCGTTCCAACGGATACTCCTTTCAAATCGAGATGACCTACTACACATGGATGGCTGGCTTTCGCATCCGTGAAATTCCGATCATTTTTTACGAACGTGCTGGCGGTGTATCAAAGATGAACAAAGCGATCGTACGGGAGGCTATTTGGGTGGTGTGGCGTTTGTGGTTTAAGCATCTCTTTCGCCGCAAGCCGCCCAGGACGCCCTTTTATCAGCCGCCACAGCCCGCAAGTCGGTGATGCTAAAACTGATTGACCGATATCTCATTAGTTCCTTCCTCCTGCCGCTCTTCTATTGTCTGCTGGCGTTCTTTATTTTGTTTGTTGCCTATGACATGTCAGACCAGCTGAAAGACTTCTTTACCAAGCAAATTCCGCCGAAGATGATCGTACGCTACTACCTGTACTACATTCCGATCATCTTCAACCTTACCGCTCCGTTCGCAAGCCTCCTTGCCATGCTCTACTGTTTGGGCAACATGAGCCGAAATAACGAAATCATCGCCATGCGTGCGAGCGGCATCGCACTCTCACGCATCGTGCGGCCTTATCTGCTCATCGGGCTTGTCATGTATGGCATCATGCTCATCCTCGCGGATACCCTCGTACCACGCGCACACCGCCTGGCCGCGGAAATCCTTCCGCGCCCGACAACCGTCCACGCCACAATCCTTGCTCAAAATAAATCTGATCTCTTGTCTTTTTACACAGCCCAAGGCGACCGCCAGTGGATTGTGGGCCATGTTGATCCGACTTCAAATGTCTGTTTCAATGTGGTGGTCATTGAATACAGCCATGGTCGCGCACAGTACAAACGTCAGCGCCTCGAAGCTGCGCGCGCGGAGTTCATCCCAGGACGTGGTTGGCTCTTTTATGACGTTGATCGCCTGCGCTACTTCCCTGATGGCTCACAAGGCGCAAAAGTGCACGTCCCGCGTCACTATGTCTCGGCGACGCGCTATCAGGAAACACCTCAGGACATTGTCGCCGCCCAGCACACCCAGCCGAGTATGATGACCTTGCGTGAGATTCTCGCTACCTTGCGGCATACGCGCCCAGATTCGGACAATTATCGCAAGATGCGCATGGAGTTTCACAACCGCACGGCGACGCCTGCCGCTTGCATTGTCTTTGTTTTGTTGGCAGCCCCCTTTGGTATCTTTCACACGCGGGCGGGAATGGTCAAAGGCGTTATTACAAGCATCTTGTTGTGTTTGTTCTACTACTTTCTCGGTGCGTGGTTTATCAATTTGGGCAGCCAGGGATACCTTGCGCCGCTCTTAGCCGCTTGGCTGCCAAGTATTGTCTTTGCTGGTATTGGCTGCTACTTACTCTACCGCATGCGTTAACGTAGATTGCTCAGGCAAGGAGGCTGCGAATGGCTCGCAAGGCGTTTATCACCGGGATCACTGGTCAAGATGGCTCTTACCTCACAGAACTACTCTTACAGAAAGGCTACGAGGTGTACGGCACGATTCGGCGCAGCTCGTCCTTTAATACTGCGCGATTGGAACATTTGTACACTGATCCTCACCAGAACTCGCGCCTTCATTTGGTGTATGGCGAACTGACCGACGGGTCGCGCTTACGCGAATTGCTCAACGACATCAAGCCCGATGAAGTGTACAACTTGGGCGCCCAGTCGCATGTACGCGTCTCGTTTGACGAGCCGCTCTTCACGGTCGAAGTCGATGCGCTCGGTACGTTGAATGTGCTCGAAGCCTTGCGCCGCCTTTCGCCCCCGCCGCGTTTCTACCAAGCGTCATCCAGTGAAATGTTCGGCTTGGTCCAGGAAATTCCGCAACGTGAAACCACGCCCTTCCACCCGCGCAGCCCCTATGCCTGTGCCAAGGTATACGCCTACTGGCAGACGGTCAACTATCGCGAAGCGTATGGGCTGTTCGCGTGCAACGGTATTTTGTTTAATCACGAATCGCCGCGGCGCGGCGAAACCTTTGTGACTCGTAAAATTACCCGCGCGGCGGCCCGGATTAAACTCGGCCTGCAAAAGAAGCTCTATTTGGGCAATTTGGACGCCAAGCGTGACTGGGGCTTCGCAGGCGACTATGTCGAGGCCATGTGGCTGATGCTGCAGCAGGACGAGCCCGACGATTATGTCATCGCTACCGGCGAAACGCACTCTGTGCGCGAATTCCTCGATGAGGCATTTGGTTACCTCAACCTTGACTGGCACGAGTACGTAGAAATTGATCCGCGCTACTTCCGCCCCAGCGAGGTTGACCTCCTGCTTGGCGACGCCTCGAAAGCGCGGCGCAAACTAGGCTGGCAGCCACGTGTCACGTTTCAGCAACTCGTACGTATGATGGTCGAACATGACTTACAATTGGCCCGCGAGGAACAAGCCGCTGCGAATACGCGAACTACCACTCCGTAACCTGCAGATGCTTCGGTTATGAAACGCACCGTGATCGTCTATCTCGTCCGCCACGCCGATGCACTTGCCCAAGAACCAGATCATTCGCGACCACTCAGTCCGAAAGGTGAAGAAAGTGCCCGTCGCGTCGCTGAATGGCTGGCACGTTGTTCCTTAGATGTGCCGCAGCGCGTGTATCATAGCGGCCTGCTCCGTGCGGAACAAACGGCCCGGATCCTCGCCGAAGTATGCGCCTGGCCTGCCCCTACTGCGACACGCCAGCTCGGGCCCACCGATGATCCTGAGTACTGGGTAGAACGTCTTGCCCGGGCGCGTGAACCGCTTGCCCTCGTTGGTCACATGCCTATGCTCGGTGCGCTGGCAGCGAGCTTGTTGACCGGGGACCCCGACGGTGCGGTCCTGCAATTGAAAAAAATGTCCGTAGCCGCTCTCGAGCGCGAGGACGAGGAGTGGTCCCTGCGCTGGCTGATCCGCCCGGCTTTGATTCCCTCACCCGCATCCGTGCACACGTGACACGTCATGATTACGCCTTGCCTCGATAGCTTGTGGTCGCGCGGGAAAGAACTTCTCGCTGTTCAGTATCCCATCATGTGCGGCGCCATGACTTGGGTGAGCGAGCCCAACCTAGTTTCAGCGGTGTGTGAAGCCGGCGCCTTTGCTAGCCTGGCGTGTGGCAACATGCCGCCGGAAGAACTGCGCCGGCAGATCGCCGAAACACGCCGGCGCACCTCGCGCCCTTTCGCCGTGAACCTGATCACTGTGGCTCCCAACTACCTCCAGCACCTTGAGGTAGTGATTGAAGAGAAGCTCCCGGTCATTATTTTTGCCGGGAGCGTCCCCCGCGACGTTGAGATCGAAAAAGCCAAGGCCTCAGGAGCGAAAGTACTGGCCTTCGCCTCCACAGACGCGCTTGCCAAGCGAATGATTCGCTTTGGCGTGGATGGTCTGATCCTGGAAGGATCGGAAGCCGGTGGGCACATTGGTCCTGTGGCAGGGCCGATCCTGTGGCAGCAAATTTTGTTTCGCTTCAGCGACCAGGTACCGATTTTCATTGCTGGTGGGGTCGCTACGGGCAAAATGATGGCACATTTACTTCTTATGGGCGCCGCCGGAGTACAGCTCGGCACACGCTTTGTCATGACAGACGAGTGCGTAGCACATCCAAATTTTAAAGAGGAATTCCGCCGTGCACAGGCTCGCGACGCCATGGCTTCTCCTCAATTTGACTCGCGCCTGCCTGTCATCCCCGTGCGGGCCTTGAAGAACAAAGGCACGGTCGAGTTTGGCAAGCTTCAAATCGAACTCTTAAAGAAACTCGATGCTGGAGAGATTGACCGCGAAACGGCCCAGCTTGAAGTGGAACGCTTCTGGATTGGCGCGCTGCGCCGCGCGGTCATCGAGGGTGACGTCGAATACGGTTCCCTTATGGCGGGCCAGACCGTCGGCCTTGCGGATGAAATTATGCCCGTCCGCATGGTCATCCAGGAACTCGTTACTGACGCAGAGCGGGAATTGCAACTGATTGCGGCGCGGCTACAACCGTTTGCCTCGTAGTCGCCTATCTCATCTTCCACGTAACATGAACTAAGGAGAGTTGTATGAAGCAAACTGCCTCCGTTGCTTGCTACTTTCTTCTTCTTGCACTGTCCTCAGGTGCTGCTAGTGGGCTGACCAATCAGGCTATGCCCACTGCACATACCGCGCCTCAATCCCTTCCGTTGCCACCCACGTATGTGGCTTTGGATTTTGGCCATTTGGTTGGCATACCCGGCTTTAGCGCGACGTTGCTCTCAAACCATTTCAAACTTTACCAAGGCTACGTCAACAATGTCAACACACTGCTGGCCGAACAGCGCGAGCTGCTGAAGGCCGGTCAACAAGCCACCCCTGTTTATGCGGAGTTGAAGCGCCGCCTGGGCTGGGAATTCAACGGCATGCGCTTGCACGAGCTCTACTTTGGCAACATGGGTGGCACCACACCGATTAACACCAACAGCGCCCTGTATACGGCACTCGTTCGCGATTTCGGTTCCTTCGAGCAGTGGAAGAATGATTTTCTTGCCACTGGGCGCATGCGTGGTATCGGTTGGGCTGTGCTGTATAAGGATCCTGTTACCGGGCGTCTGTTGAATATGTGGATCAACGAGCACGAAGCCAATCATCCGGCAGGTGCGGTGCCGCTCCTGGTGATGGACGTCTTTGAGCACGCCTTCATGACGGACTACCAATTGGATCGGGCCAGTTACCTCGACGCCTTTTTCAAGACGATCAACTGGCCCGTAGTCGAAAGCCGTTTCTAGGCCAGGCGGCATGATCTGCCAGAGCATCATTGCTGGCGTGTATCGTATGACGGTGCGCGCTACACTACTAGCCGCATGTTCGCAGGCAGAGCGAGTGGCTCATCAACACAGCGACGTGCCAATCAGCATTTTTAGTCGTCTGAAAGCCACTGGTGTTGTGCACTTTTGCACGCGGCGGGCCGCGCGGGGCGGGGCGCTTTTTTCTCTCCCTTCGTTTTTTACTGTGCCGGCCTGCTAGCCATCGGCGCGCAAGGCAAATTTCCCCATTGAAAACAGTAGCCGGGGATCGCGGTGGAGAATGGCTTGGCGTGGAATGCGATGGCGAGAATTCTTCTCAGCGTACCGCTGCTGTGGGCGTGAGCGCAGTTTCCTGTTGCTACCTTTCGGCCGTTTTCCGCATGGCGCATGGCAAGGGCCTCTAGTGAGGCAGTTCCACGGGTATGCGTCTACG
>JAOACZ010000067.1 GCA_026417575.1 bacterium
CCACCCAGCACACAGTGCATCAAGTCAGGGTGCGTCGCATCTATCCCCGTGTCAAGCAGCGCCACAATGCAGTTCCGCCCGTAGTGCGCCTCGGCCGCCGGATTGTCAAGTCCTAGCATCTCTCGCCCATGCTCGCCTACCGGCGTTAGCGGCATCCCCGTGTCCAGCAATGGCAGTTCGCCCACATCCTTCG
The DNA here is from genome assembly GCA_026417575.1 of bacterium. GTDB lineage: Bacteria > Auribacterota > UBA3054 > UBA3054 > JAPLST01 > JAOACZ01. The sequence continues at coordinate 194 of JAOACZ010000067.1, forward strand.
GCAGTTCCGTGCGCAGATTACGTTCCGTCCCACTTATCCCCTCCATTTCGCGCACCATAGCTTCCGCTTCCTCAAGCGTCCTCCCCTCTGGCACTTTCACACGCATAAGCCCTAACGGCCCCGCTCGCCGTAGGATCACAAACCCTTTGCCGCTCAGCGCCTCACTTACCACACGCTCCGACGCGTGCGGTGCCAGCCGAATAATCAACTCATTCGCTACCCACGGCCCCTCCACCCTCGCCCTCACAACAAGGTTGCTCGCCGGAAGCCATTCACTCGCCTGGCGTTCATTCGTTACCGCAACCGCCCCTGTTCCCGCATCCGCTGGCTCGGCCTTTGCCTCCTCCAACAATCGCACTTCCCTACCTGCTGTCGCTGCTCGCGGCATTTCCTCAGGCCCCGGCCGCATTGCTAGCCAAATGATCAACACAACCACCAGAGCGAAAACCGCAGCGTATATCAACTGATTGCGCATCAGCTCAAATTATACCAATTTTCTGCGCGCCTCCCCCCTGCGTTCAACCCGTCCCTTAATTCCGCTTGACCCTGCCGCCCATCCTTTCACCTACTCACGGTGCTCACTGCCCAACGTGGACTTTGCCTTCGCATCTATCTGCTCTTTTTTTTTCATGCCTTCGCGCACCTCCCGTTGCTCATCCAAACAGCTCGCAAAGCCACGTGCGCCACGCCCGGCAAGCCCCTCCCTCCCCCGCTTCCTCAACATTCTATACCGTGAAACACGCAAGTGCATTGGCCACAAGAGCCCGTCATTGACATTCCCACATTGTTTTGATACCATACCACCACATCAGGCGCCTGCGCCACAGGGGCGCGGGAGAATCGGGAAGCCGGTGCAAATCCGGCGCGGGGACGCCGCTGTAACTGCCCTCGCCACGTTCGTACACCACTGTGCCTCCGGGCATGGGAAGGTGAACGGAGCAACCGGGCAGAAGCCAGAAGACCGGCCTGAGTGACTGCCGCTCCCGCAGGGAGCTGCACAGCGTTTCGCGGTACCCGGAATGCTGTCGCGTCAACGGTGCTCTGCTGCCGCCTCCCCTGCTGTAGCCCAGTCACACTGTCTCACTAACCGCGCGGAGTGCTCTGCAGTCCGCCTTCGCTCCAAGGAGGTCACATGACCACTTGCTCCACTCATCTTGCCCTTTGGGCATCCCTCTCTATCTCCTCTCTCGCCAGCGCTGCGGTCTGGCCTAAATTCGCTGCCAACCTCGGCAACACTGCCACCACTCCTGCCACGCCACCTACTAACCTCGTCGCGACCATCGTGACGAACTCCCCCTTCCTTGGCGTCAAGCTCAGTTCCAGCCTCGCTGTCAATTACGGCCGCGTCTTCGCCTACGCCAATGGCCCTACCGGTACCATCTTCGCCCTCGATCCTGACTCCCTGGCCGTCAAGTGGGCTGTACCTGTCCCCGTCGACGACAGCTGGGGTTGGGGCAGCTGGGCTACCCCTTCCGTCATGAACTCCAGTGTCGTTTTCGCCGCAGATGCCTACCTCGGCTGCTGGAACCTCGATGGCTCCCTCCGCTGGCAAACTACTCTCTCCCACGAAACTGTCAATAGCTCACCCGCCATCGTTGGCAACCGCGTCATCGTCGGTTGCTTCAGCTACATCAACACTCAAGGCGGCTTGGCTGCCTTTGATCTTGCCACGGGTAGTCAACTGTGGTTCTCGGTCGCTATCCCCAACAGCACCTTCTCATCATGTACACCCGCAGTGGACGAAGCCGCCGGCCGTATCTACGCCGCCTGCAGCAATCAGGTCTGGTGCACGGACCTCGCCACCGGCCAAATCCTTTGGCGCGCCAGCGCCCCCGGGGCCTTCCTTCAACTCAATAACGTCAGCCTGGCGTCCGGGCTCGTCTTCGCAGTCAACTACGACTTCGCTTTCTCTCAAACCAATCTCTTCGCCTTCAATGCCGCCAACGGCTCCTTCGTCTGGGCTGCCCCCTGCGGCATGAGTGATGTCCCACCAGCAATTGCCGACACAATCGTGATCCACTCCTGTGGCGACAACCTCGTTCCACCTGCTATCACTGCCTTTGACTTGTTCTCTGGCTCGCAATTGTGGCAGCGCACCGGCCTCGGCAGCATGTACACCCCGCCTGCTGTCGCCGCCGATGTCGTCTATGCCGCCGTCGGTGTCTACAGTGGTTGGAGCCTCATCACAATGTCAAATCTCACCGCCCTAAGCGTGCGCGACGGCCGCATCCTCTCCTCTACGGGAACCACCCGCGGCGGCCAAGCACCCGCAATAGCAGACGACGTGATCTACACCGCCAACAACGGCACTGTCTACGCGTACCGCCGGCCACAACACCCGATCTTCCTCAGCAGATTCTCCCTCTCCATCAACACGGCAATGCCCGGTAAAGACAAGTTGAAATTACTCGGCGCTCTCTTGGCACGCTTCCCCTTCCCAGACTATGGCCAACCTGTGTATGCCCGTCTTGGCGACTTCGTTTTCCTGGGTGAACCCCTAAGTTTCTCGCCTAATCCTGACCGCCCATACGCCGCCTCCGCTGCAATCGTCCCAAAGAAAACCGGCCTCCTCCTCGCTGTTACCGCCAAAAACGGTTCCTACGCCAACATGTTCCCTAATCTGCCGAATTCCGGCACGGTCCGTCTCCGCCTACCTCTCGTCATCATTACCAACAAAGACATTTACTTCCGTTCCGAGCTGGACCTGACGTTGCGCGTCAAAAATGGCAAGGTGAAAGGTACGGGAAGTATGGTCTTATAACACGTTCAGCACCGTGCAAAAGCAAGCCCAGGCAAAACGCAATGGCACGCAGCCCGCGGCGTACCTCGTACGCACCGCAAACGCCATGCGTTCTAACCTCCCTTACCTTGTCGTCCTGTGGCTCGAAGTGGCGGCGGCTTACGCCGCCACTTCACCACCCGCGTCCAACTTTCCGCACCGTATTGTCAGCTTCTCTCCCGCCCTTACCGAAATGCTCGTCGCCATCGGTGCGGGCGCACAACTCGTCGGCATCTCCGATTTCTGTCCCCTCCCTCCCGGCGCCAGCACCTGCTCGCGCCTCGGTGGCACCGCAAACCCGAACCTCGAGCTCCTCCTCGCTCTGCACCCTGATCTCGTCCTCCTCCAAGGTGAAATGGACACAGTTCGGCGCTTCTGTCACACCTACCACCTCGCCTGCGTCAGCTTACTCCCTGATTCGTTCTCAACTATTACCAACTCCTTGCAGCTGCTCGGTCAGCTCTCCGGCCACACCCACTCCGCTACCGTTGTCCGCACCGCGCTCTCTGCCCGCTGGAATGCTGTGCGCCAGGCCGCTGCCCACCGCACGCCCATTCCGGCTTTCGTTGCCATCTGGCGCGAGCCTGACAAAATCGCCTCCTTCACCATACCCAGCCCCAACTCCTTCATTCATGAAGCCCTCCACGCTGCCGGTGGCTCCAACATCTGCTCAGACGTCATCGGTAACTACCCAACTGTCGCCCTCGAGGTCGTAATGCGCCGCCGCCCACGCGTCATTTTCGATATCGTCCCCGCGACCTGGCAACACAACCCTCAGCCCTATATGCGCGCCTGGCACTCGTTTCGCCATACCCGCGCCGGCCGCAACGTCCTCATCGTTCCTATCACGAACGTCCACGCACTCATCCCTGGCCCCCACATCGTCACCCTGGCCGAAGACTTCTCCCGCACCTTGCAAGAGTTACATACCTCTCAAGCTCCATGAAAACACTCCCCCCTCCGTTCATTGCGCGTCCGCTCCTCCGCCCCGTCCTCCTGTGCTCTCACTTCGCCGCGCTCGCACTCGATTCCTCCAACGATTGGGCTGTTGCCGTCCTCGAATACGTCCCCGCCTCGCCCTACCCTGGCTTCACCAACACCCACCACGCACTCGGCCCAGCCGCTCGCCAAACGATCGGCTTTGTCCCCGGCTCAGTTGATCACGTGCTCGTCTTCCAGCCCTCAGTTGACGTGGTCTCAATTGGTCATGGCGGCTGGCTCTCCCTCCTCATGGGCGCTCCCGTAGTCAATGAAGATGACCCTATTCACCCCTACGGCGTTGACCTCATTGTGTACGGTAACGCTTTCTTCACCATCCGCTCCGGCACCTACACTTTCTACGCTTCGCCGTGGACCTACCTGCACCACGAACCAGCCGAAATTTGGGTAAGCGCTGATACGACTGCATGGTTCCGTGCCGTCGGCGTCATGGCCGACGACCTCTTGCCCACCCAGAGCGTTGATATCAACGGAGCCCCCAGCGACTACTTGCGCCCCGTCAATCCCGCCCTTTACACAAATGATTGGCTCGATGGAACATGGTCTTACACCAACACCGTCCTCGCGTACGAAGGCGCCGGAGGCGGCGCCGGAGTAGATCTCTCACGCCTCGTAACCCCAGAACACACTCCAACTACTCTGACGTACTGTATTGCCGTGCGTCTGCGCGATGTCTCCGGCTCTGGCCGCAGTGCCGAAGTTGATGCTGTAGCACGCGTGGCAGACGTGCCTGAGCCCTGCGTCTGCAGCGCCCTCGCAGCAGGCTGGTTGTTATGCGCGCGCCGTACCCTGCGGCCCTCTTTACTCCCATGAGTTCACGTCTCCACCCCTCCGGTGGCGCACTCCTATTTGTGCTCATTCTTTGCGGCACCCTCGCCTCGTGTGCTTTTCTCTTCACCCTCATGCTCCACGACCTCAACAAGGCTGCCCAAACACACCTGAGTACCGGCATGCTCCAGCCAGCCCTCCACTCCGCACTCGAGCACGCCACCGCCTTGCTCTATGACGACCTCACGCGCGGACCAGCAGATACCTACGATGACTTCTGGGCCATAACCCCTCACGGCCGGCCCTTCCCCAGCCGACAAGCGTGGCTCCGCTATCGCGTCGCTTCCACCAATCTCTCAACTCAACCTTGGTTTTCCCTACCTGGCCCACAGGACAATACTGTTATCCGCTACCGCTTCTCCATCGTCGATGTGCTAACCTCCGGTGCCGCCGCCCCCACAGTCTGGTCTAATCACAGCTGGATCCCCACTGACGACCTCAATGCTGCTGACATCACGCGCTTGCAAGAGCTCTTACGTACCTTCGACCCCGCTGCCACTAACCCAGCCTGGCTTGCCCGCGCCGTCGCCTCCCTCGCCGACACCCGCGATGAAAACCACGCGCTCCTCAACCCAGCCCTCCCGGATACCGAAGCCATACGCTTTGACGCCCGCGTAATCGGCGCCGATCAACGTTGGGTTCATCTCGATGATACCCTCCGCCTCGGCCGCTATTACGAAGAGCGCGCCAACCATAACTTCTTCCTCATCGCTCACGCCGAACCTTTCTTTAACCCCGCGCTCGGCCGCTCCAATATCGCCGTCACCCTCGATGACCAACCTATGACCTATCTCGCCGGTTGGGAACACTACCACGCCTTGCGCACTCGCGCTAGCCTTCCCCGCTGGTACCCTGGCATGTGGGCCGGCATTACCGCCGCTACCGGCGCCGGCCTCCCTGAGCCCGCTGGATCCTTCAAATACCAGCCCGTCATCAGCAACACCACCGATACCCTTTTCTTTGATGACGATAAACTCTCTCGCTACCTGCCTCTCGGCCAGTGGCGTCAAACCGTTACCTTCGCCGGCTGGTTTTCTTCACTTAATGAATTGACACGCGGCAACATCCCTGACGTGCGCGCTCGCGGCGCCCTTGTAACCACAGCCCCCTTCGCTCCCGACTCTCTCTTTATCACCAATTTCACCCCTCACGCATCCTATGCTGTTTCGCTGATCACAGGCACTCGCCTCCCTCATCCCCTCGCCGCCTTTGTTTCCTTTGACCCACACAGCCCCCTCCAGACCGCTCTCTTCAACTCCAATGGCGTCGCTTCTTTGTTTCACGGCCGGCCTCTCCAATTGGATCACGCCTCCCCTGGTATCGCTGAGCTCCTCATCCGCGCGCCACAACATTCCCTCTCTACCCGCACCCCGTTCTACCTAGAAAGTATCCTCCTACAACAACCAGAGTTCATTGCCCTCCGCAATTATGCGGATTCCCCAGTCAACATTTACGCGTGGCGCCTCGGGTACCTTCTCGGCACGCGCCTCTGGTGGACCGCCCCATTCTCCTCCGCCATCGTTTACCACGCACACACCCACGGCCCTGTCAACGATGCCTTGCCCATTCTGCCTCCTCAAGGACGTGCCGTCCTCACCCCGAGTGCCGCCCTGTACGACTGGTGCTGCGGCGTCACTCGGAATGGAATCTGGGGCGATCACCCACAGGAAAATTCCCCTGTCATCGAGCTAGGTTGGCAAGGCTGGGGACCGTCTTTCCACGTTGAGAACCTCCGCCCCCTTCGCGAGCATCGCATGCCCGGCTCTTCCAATCGTGAGTTTGTCTGGGAAACTGACTGGCGCATGCAGGGCGAGCCCATCGCTGCCTTGCGCGGCATCCCTGGCCTCCTCGGCCTTCCCGTCATGCTCGCGCCTCCTCCACAGGCGCCCGACTTACCCGTCTACGGCGCTATCGTCGCTCTCGATGCTGACGCTCTCGTCGTACGCTGCGCTGGCACTCGCTCCCGGCTCGCCCGCTGGCCGAATGCCCTTCTCCACGTGCTTTCCCTGCCGCGCGCTGCCAACTCCTTCTGGTTGCTCTTGCCTGATGGACTGCCCGCTGCCGCCTCATCACTCCTCACATCCCCAACCCCCACCAACCTCGTTCACAACGCTCCCTTCACCTCTACCCGTCAGCGCGCCGCAGCCCTCGCCTCACGTGGCATCTCTACCGCTTCTGATTGGTTCCTCCCCACAGCACTCTTCCGCCCGTTCGATGCCACCGCATGCGTTGTCACCTCCTCGCTAACCTGGTCGCCTGGCGCGGCTCGTATTATCACTGCCAACCACGCTGCATGGACGTTTGATCCGCGCTTCACCAAACTCCCCACCGGCACCCCAGGCCTGCTTTACTCATCCGTGCACCTTTCGCCTACTTCCTCACTCCCCCTCCTCGCTATCAGCGACGGTTCTCTCCACCTTTACCTCCCGCGCGGTACCCCCGTACCCCCCATGCGCAATCGCACTGTCCTCCTCAGCCCTTCTCCCCGCACCCCCGGCCTCCATCTCTTCGGCGAACCCGGATTCATCGAGTTCCTCTGGCACAACCTCCCCCACCCCAGCGCTCCCCTCACCCTAACCCTCGCCGGCTACGCCTCGCCCCCCCCTGCTCC
>JAOACZ010000034.1 GCA_026417575.1 bacterium
CTTCATGATCCTCTCACTCCGTCTGTGTTAATCTCATTACTGCCTCTGGCTCATTCATTCTACACGTACCGTGTACGTGATCTCGCCAACCCTAAATTCACCCACCCGCTCCACGTCCCGCAGCTTCGCCACCCGCGCCTCGCGCTTCGCCCTCGGTAGCTCCACCACTTCCCCTTCCCGCACCACCACCTCTTTCCCACTGCTCAAATTCACTAATTTCGCCTCCACTCGCGTCTCGTAGTTCGTCATTCCCTTCACCATCACAAACCGCTCCTTCGTCACTAAATCCGTCATCTCCACCTCACTCCGATCCACCCGCTGCGTCGCATTTACCTGCGGATTCCACATGAAATCAAATTTCTCCGTGAAGGTTTCCACTTTGTACACCGGCTTCTTCTCTTCCGTGATCTCATCCCCAGGCCGCTTAAATTCCATCTTCCCTTTGTAGCGTATGTGCAGTGTTACCCCCGCACCCGTCTTATTGTAGTGCACAAACGTGATCGGTCGCACCGGCTTGGCCACGCTTACCAACTTGTATTCATCCGCAATCAAATTCGGATCATGCGCATCCTTGGGATTGCTGTTGCGCTTGTACTCCGCCAGATTCGTTAACCCATCCCCATCTGCATCCGTTTCCCCGTCTGCCGCGTCCGTCCAGTCAAGCCCGTACTTCCGCTCCCAGTCGTTCGGTATCCCATCCTTATCACTGTCCTCCGCATAACTCACCGTCACGCCGCATTCCGGACATGTTAATGCCCACCGCGGTATCAACTTCTTGCAACTCGTACAACGCTGCAAATACTCGTGGCTCAGCACGTTCGGCTCCAGCTCTCCCACCACCGCTGCTCCTGCCTCAGCAACCACAGCCCCATAATCCACTTCATTGCTCCTTACTAACACCTCCTTCGCCGGCGGAGAGGGCCTAAACCCCTCTGTGCCCCCACCCCCGCTCAATGAAACTGCTACTATCACACCCGCAATCACAATCACCACGCCTAAGATCACTTTGTCCCAATGTGCTTGTAAAAATTTCATAGTCGCGTTCGTTCGCTCGTCGTCACCCGCCGTTACTTGCTTGTTCCTGCCAACGCCTCTTTCCGCAAAATAATGTGCTCCACAACCAGATCCACCGCCAATTCTTCCGTCACACCCGCAGGATCCTTGATCTCTCCCAGCGCCTGCACGTCCAACGTGCATTTCAACCGCGCAATCCGGTAAAAGTGCCCGCTGTTCCGAATCGCCGCCAAAATCGGATACAACTGCCCCGGCTTGATCCGAAATTGAAACATCACCGGCACCGCCTCATACAGCGACCGCGCCTTCAACGCGCTCTCCTCCGCCGTCTTTGCCAACCGTGGCGCTGGCCCCTGATCCATCCCCTCCACATCCACATCCTCTACCACCTCTTCCGTCACCATCCCCTGTGGGTTGCGATCAATCGTCGTCACGCTGATTACCTTGTTACTTAATAAAATCTCCAGCACATCTCGCACGATCGTCAGTTGGCTCGTCAACCGTGCCATCTCCCCCGCCTTCGGCATCTCCGTCCCCAAATACGGCCCAAACCCAATATCCTCGGGTATCAAAATCCCCGTCGCCTGACTCTCCGCTTGGTACTTGTCCCGCAACAATCGCAGCTCATCCTTAAACGATGCCGGCGTGTAGCTCGGTAGCCCGCTCTCCGGTACTGCCGTGCCCATCGCCGCCGCATCCCTCTTCATCTGCTCCAGCTTCTCCTTATACTGCTTGACCAAGCCTTGATCAGGCTCTCCTCCGTATTTCCGCACCAGCACCTCATACCCCGCTCGCGCACTCTCGATTGCAGCTCGCGCCTCCCTCGCCCCACTCGCTGCACTCCGCCACAAGATCAGCGCCACCACGGCCAACCCCACTAATACCCCCAGCGTAATCAGAAAACCCTGATTCTTTTTCGCATCGAACTTCATACCATTCTCACCACTCCTCGTTAACGCCTACCGTCGCCGCGTCGGCCTGCTCGCAGCTTCCGCCACAATGTCCTCGTAGTCCCCTGTCCCGTTCCGGTCAAAATCTAAATCCACCACCACGTCGAACTCCGCGTATTTCTTGTGCCGCGCTAATTGCTTTTGCTCCATCCCCGCAATGTCCGGCAACGCCCTCAATCTCCGCTCCACCTCCGGCATCTGCTCCGTCCACGCCCCATCCCCGTACGACCCCCCTCGCACAATCACCCGCACCGGCCGCCCCAACAATTCCGGATCATCCACTATCACTAACCGCTCCGCATCCCGCCCCGTCGTCGTCTGCCGCTTCTCCTCATGCACTTCCCCAAATGTCACCGTGTCCACACCATACAGCCACGCGTTACTCGGCATCACCCCCGCTAACTGCCGCAACAAATACGGATACAGCTCCCGCTCCCACAACACCCGCCGCAAATTCAACGACTTCGCATCCTCTAACCGCATCTGCTCCTCGACCCGCCGTATCTCCCCGTCATACCGTCGCGCTTTGTCTGCCGCCGCCTGCGCCTCCTTGGCCACCTTCTCTAATCTGCTCTTCTCCCCCTGAGCCAGCACATACAACCCCGCAAACGTCAGCATCAATATCGCCGCCGCTGCAATCACATATGGTTTCTTCCGATCCAACTCCCGCTGCGCTACAATCTCCTTCGGCATCAAATTCAACTGATACACTGCCAGCCCCGCCGCCGCCAGCGCACTCCCTACCGCCTCCCCGTACAACATCGCCTCTCCTCGCTCACCTCCCCCCACCTTCTCAAATACCTCAAACTCCTCCACCGGCATCTTCAGCCGGTCCGCCAAAAATTCCCGTAGCCCACCTATCCTACTGTAGCCCCCCGTCAACAGCAGCTTCTGCGGCCGCTCCCCATTTAACTGCGACTTGTAAAACGTCAGCGAGCGCGTGATCTCCATCACTAACCGCATCATCGTCGCCCGCACATTCTTCACCGCATCACTCTCATTCTCCACCTGCTCCGCCAAGTTCAGATTCCCCATCAACTCATCCCGCGCCGCCGCCTCTGTTATGTTCAACCCCTTCGCTAAACCCGCCACCACCGCACTCCCAGCTACCGGCAGTGTCCGCATCCATACCTTCTTCCCATCCACTATCGTTAAATTCGCCGCTGTCGCCCCTAACGAAAGTATCCCTACCGGTGTGCCGCAGCTTCCTCCCTGCGCGTGCAACGCCACATTCGCCAACGCCAACGCCCCGCTCTCTATCCGCTCCACTCGGATCCCGCTCTCCTCCAGCATCCCCAGCAGCTCCGCAGTAATCTCCTTCTTAATCGCTGCCAATGACACATGCGTCTGGTCACCTTCTGTCCCTACTACCACTGCCTCCCAATCAAGCTGCTCTAATGGAAAAGGTAGTTGCTGCTTCGCCTCCTCCGTCAACTGCTGATCTAGCTTCGCCGTGGCTACCTTCAACGCACGAATCAGCGTGTGCGCCGTCGGCGCCGTCACCGCCACCGCACCCTCCGGAATCCCTTGCTGCGCCCACAACTCTTTCAGTGCTTTCACTGCCGCCGCACGCCACTCCCCCGCCTCTGCTTCCGCCCTTACCTCCAACCGCACGCTCACACACTTCGTCACCTGCACCCTGCCCTTCTGCGTGCTCATTACTACGCACTTTACTGCTTCACGACCAATGTCAAGCCCTATCGCATGTTTTTCTCCCACAGCAACACCCCGTCTGACGTTTGACTTAACGTGAAAAAATGTCCTACTTCATGAACCTTTCATTAACACCCTTCAGAACAAACCATCTCTCGTGCGTAAAGAACAACAGCCAAGCCCTCATATCCTATCAAAAACCTCCCCGCCTGTCAATACCGCTTCCTCATTCCCCTCTCCCCACACCTTTCCCCACCTCACGCAGCTTATCCTCAACCCGCTCGATCGCTTCGTGCAGCGCCCCTTCCCGTGCGTGCCGCCGCGCACGCTCCAACTCCTCTCGCGCTCCCCCCACGTCCCCTACCGCTGCCGCACATTCCGCCGCCGCTACATACGCCCACCCATCTCCAGGCTCAAACCGCACCGCTTGCCGGTACCGGTCGAGTGCTACCCGATACTCCCCATTGCTCTGCGCTATCGCTCCCCACGCCTTATACCACTTCGCTAACTTCTTCCCTAGATCACTCGTCGCCTGCAGTAAATACACACGCTCCAACACCCGACACGCCTCCCCGTACTCCCCCAGCCCCGCATGCCCCTCCGCCCGCAATACATTTGCTTCCCATAAACCCGGATCCAGCGCACCCGCTAACTTCGCTCGCTCCACCGCCCCCCTGTAGTCACCCCGCGCATATGCTACCATCCCCAGCTGATACTGCGCCGCCGCCCCACACTCCCCATCTAGCTCCACCCGCGCAAACGCTTCCTCCGCTTCGTTCGTCTGCCCCAACCGCAGCCGCGTTAACCCCAAGTTGTACCACACCGCCCCACGATTCGTCACCACCATCCCCACCTGCTCAAAACACCGCGCCGCTAACACATACTGCGTCGCCCCTACATACGCTACCCCCAAATTGTACAGATAATCCATGTTCCGCGGCGCTAAGTACACCGCTCGCTCTAACTGCTCCACAGCTCCCCGCATATCCCCATTCCGCCCTAATGCCATCCCGTACAAGTACCGCAGCTGCGCATTCTCCCCATCCAATGCAATCGCCCTCTCGTAGTACGGTCGCCCCTCCTCAAATCGCCCCAATTGTTCATAACACGCTCCCAAATTCAGGTACGCCTCTGCTATGCTTCGATCGTACGCGATCGCCTGCCGAAACGATCGCATCGCCTGCTGATACTTCCCCCCCTGCACGTGCCCCAGCCCCTCGTTAAAATACCGTCGCGCAATCGCATGCGCCACGCCCCCTTCATTCGTACCTGCACACACCCACCCAATCATCACACTCGCACACACCACCCCCAGCACCAACCTTGCACTACCCCTCCCCCCAGCTCCTCTCCAGCCTCTCTCTCTGTATCCCCGCTCCATCACTTCTCATTTCCTCTCGTCTAGTAAAAAAAGGCGTCCCCGCGCCTAAGCCGGATTCTGTCAGTGCTTCACGCACCGGGCAGCCATTCCTCTTAGCGGCCTACCCGAGACGCCACGGCCGCAGACCTGCCGGGCAAAGCACGTCTCCGCGCCCTGCTCGCGTCTCCTACTTGGCCTTGCACCAGATGGGGTTTGCCGTGCCCCGGGCGTCGCCGCCTCGGGCGGTGGGCTCTTACCCCACCGTTTCACCCTTGCCGCACACGCTCCTCGCGTCCACGGCGGTCTCTTCTCTGTGGCACTCTCCGTCCGCAGGCCTTTCTTGCCTGCAGCCCCTGCTTGCGCAGGGCATCCCGTCTGCCGGTGTCCGGACTTTCCTCCCTGCCCTCCTCGGGCAGAGCGGCTGCCGCGCGGGATACGCCTCCCTTCAGCTCATTCACCCCCCTCCCCCACCATCCCCCATCTCAACTACTACTCGTGTTCTTCAAATACAATATTCGCGCGCACGTCTCGCACGTCACTAACCGATCCGATAACACCAAATCCGCTAGTGCCTGCTCCGTCAGCGTAATGTTGCACCCTGTGCACACCTTCACCTGCGGATCAACCGCCGCCAATACCATCGGCGCCCGCGTCTTCAACAGCTTCTCGTACAACCCCAAAGCCTCGGGGTTGATCCCCTTCGTCAGCTCCTTCCGCAACGCTCGCCGCTGCCGCAGCTCCTCCTGCAACGTCTGCACCCGCGCCTTCGCCTCCTCCGCCCGCCGCATAAACTCTTCCTTCCGCGCCGCCACCGCCCCCTGCTGTTGCGCAATCGCTGCCTCCACCGCCGCCCGCCGCTCCCGTACACGATCCAACGCCGCCCGGTGCTTCTGGTTGCTCTCCTCCGCCATCTGTATCTCGTGCGTCAACGCCTGATACTCTTGATTCTTCTTCACTTGCCCCTGCTTCGCTTTCAACTGCCTGATCCGCTCCGCCGAGCTCGCTATGCTCTGCTCCTCACGTATCCTCTCCTCATCCACGTGCCGCCACGTATCTTCCTCCTTCCGTAACGCCCGCACCGCTTGCTCGTACAACTCTTGCTCCTTCCGCAAATCCCGCGGAATCCTCTCAATCGCCTGCCTGAGCTCTATTAACTCCGTGTCGATCCGTTGCAACTCAAGCAGTTTTCGTATCGTCTCTGTCATGTACTCTCGGCCGTGCCCACACGGGCATCGGTTATCCGTCCCTCATCGCGTCTGGTTACTTTTCTCGCCTTCACTTTCCCAACCTCTTCTATCCCTCTCTACCTCTCTCTACCTCTCACAACGGAAACGTTCCCACTGACGTAATCACATTCCCCGTCGCCGGACCAGCCCCCGCCCCGCTTACCTCCGTCCGCGCCCGCGAAACCACCGTCAAATTGTTGCACGGCCCCTTCGTCCCTATCCGCAACTGATACACTATCCCTGCATACTGGTACGTCGCCGGCGTCCCCGCAGGGTTCGACCCCGCTGTGATTATCGAATTATTATCTGCCCCTCCCATCGCCACTACCCGCCAAATGTCTCCCTGCGATGGTGCCGTCCCACTCCACCCAGCGCATACCCGCCCCACCAGCGCTTGCGGTACTCCAGCCCGTACCACTGTCCCAATCCCGTTGTCGCAGTACACAAACCGAATGTCTCCCGCCGCAAACACGTTCCCCCCAATGATCCCTCCATACTTTAACCCAAACTTCTTGTCGTTCTTCGCCCGGCAAATTACATTGTTGATGTTCTTCGACGTCAAACAGTCGCTAATGATGCCCCCATACACGTTGATCCCCCCAATGTTGTTGTCACACCGCACTTTCACCAACCCACGGTACCCCGCCCCAAATTGCGGCGTGTTCGGCAGCACGATCGCCGGCCGCCCGTACCGTACCGAAGCTAACCGTAAATACCCATTCAGCAATATAATCTCCACATCCGTCTGCCGCCCGTTGCGCACGTTCACTGAAACGCTCACATCCAGTAACTTCCCCAACATTAAATTCAAATTCGTGCTGAGAAGCATGTCAAGCTTCACCCCCGCACCGTCCGAGTACGTCAAGTCAAACTTTGGTGTCGGGCTCGCTGCGTAATTATTCATCACGTCCTCAAACACCGGGTACGTCACTCCTTTAATGCGAATGTACACGGTCGCATTCCCCCGCTCGCCCATCAGCGTAAAATCCGGATAATTCGTCGTCTCATTCACCCACAGCGGCGTAAAAGTAGTCCCAGACTTAATGTACACCTTTCGCCACGCCCCTTCTGTGCTCGCCACTACGCTCAACACTGCCGCGCCTATCAGACTCGCCGCTCGCATCGTCATAGCACTTCTCCACGTCTCTTCAGTTAACCGTGTCACCGCAGCTCTATCTCAACCAGCAGCCTTTCATGGTGGAGAATACCGGGATCGAACCGGTGACCTCCTGCTTGCAAAGCAGGCGCTCTCCCAGCTGAGCTAATTCCCCGCTCCACGGCGCTGCCGCCGTTGCTCATTCGCTCTCTGGTGGGCCTAGTTAGATTTGAACTAACGACCTTTCGCTTATCAAGCGAACGCTCTGACCAGCTGAGCTATAGGCCCGGTCATCGTCCAAAGGCAATTGTAACAAAAATACCCCCGCCTGTCAAGCATTTTGCTATCATTTCTCCATGACACACCACCCGCTCAAACCCTCTCTCGCGCGCTTCTTTCCCCCTCGTTCGCGCCATCTTCGCTACAACCTTCCACCCTCCCCCTCAATCCACTTCTACCCACTCCCCTCACCCCCTCACCCGCCCACCTGCCCATGATCCGCATCATCTCCGGCTCCCTCCGCGGCCGCCGCCTCTCCACTCCCCCCGGCCACCACACCCGTCCTACCTCCGACCGCGTTCGCACCGCACTCTTCAACATCCTCGGCCCCTGGATCCACGGCCGCCGCGTCCTCGACCTCTTCGCCGGCGCCGGGAGCGTCGGCATCGAGTGCCTCTCCCGCGGCGCTGCCCACGTCACCTTCGTCGAAAATAACCCCCTCGCCCGCGCGTCCCTCTCTCGCAATCTCGTTCTCCTCCACCTCCAGCCCCACGCCCTCATCATTCCCACTGACGTCATGTCCGCTATCCCCACTCTCCGCGGCCACTCCTTCGATCTCATCTTCGCCGACCCACCTTACCGCCACCCCGACCTCCTCCCCCTCCTCGCCGCCCTCCGCGACGCCCACCTCGCTTCCCCTGACACCGTCTGCGTAATCGAACATGCCTCCCCAAGCCCGTTCCGCCCCCACTCACTCTACGAAGGTTGGCGCTGCTATCGCTCCAGCCACTACGGCAAAACCTGCCTCGCCTTCTTTGATCTCCCTACCAACATCCCCTCCTCCCCCTAACTAACCACATCCAACAATTCCTGTCTCTTATACACATCTGACGC